>PEAO01000013.1 GCA_002753615.1 Magnetococcales bacterium DCbin2 | reverse complement strand
GGGCGGGCAGGGGGGGGCGATTTGAGTTGACCGCCATTCCCAATGCGGATCCGGGGATGTCACCCATGGAAATCTGGTGCAATGAGGCGCAGGAACGTTATGTCCTGGCCATTGCCGAAGGAGATCGTGACCGTTTTGCCCAATTTTGCCATCGGGAGCGGTGTCCTTGGGCGATCTTGGGGTATGCGACGGCGGAAGAAATTTTGGTACTTTCCGATGGGCGCGGGGGGACATTACCCATTGAAATGCCTATGGACTTATTGTTTGGCAAACCGCCCCGTATGCATCGGGTGGTGACCCATAAACCTGTGGTAGCATCCGAATTTCGCCCTTGGTTGGATTTGGATGAGGCGGTAAGGCGGGTTTTGCGGTTGCCGACGGTGGCGGACAAGGGATTTTTGATTACCATCGGTGATCGTTCGGTGACGGGATTGGTATGCCGTGATCCGATGGTCTCTCCCTGGCAGGTTGCGGTGGCCGACGTGGCGGTGATGGCGCGAGGCTATGAAGGGGTGGTGGGAGAGGCGATGGCGATGGGGGAACGGTCCCCCGTGGCCTTGGTTCATGCTGCGGCCTCGGCCCGTCTGGCGGTGGCGGAGGCGATTACCAACATCGCTGCGGCGCGGATCGATGACTTGTCCTTGATCAAATTATCGGCCAATTGGATGGCACCGGCGGGGCATCCGGGGGAGGATGCCAATCTGTTTGACGCGGTGGCTGCGGTCGGGTTGGAACTCTGTCCTGCCTTGGGGATCGGAATCCCTGTGGGTAAGGATTCTCTCTCATTGAAGACGGTATGGCAGGCGGAAGGGGGAGCAAAATCGGTGACGGCACCGGTTTCTCTGGTGATCTCCGCCTTTGCCCCGGTGAGCGATATTCGCCGAACCGTGACGCCGCAATTGGTCTCTTTGGATGAGGAAACCGATCTGATTGTGATCGATCTGGGGCGGGGGCGTCATCGCCTGGGGGCCTCGGCATTGGCCCAGGTCCATGGAGAAGTGGGTGGTCACCCTGCCGATTTGGATTATCCAGATGATTTAAAACGTTTTTTTGCTGCCATCCAAACGTTGAATCGGGAGGGGTTGTTGCTGGCCTACCACGACAGAAGCGATGGGGGGCTGGTGGTGACGTTATTGGAAATGGCTTTTGCGGGGCATTGTGGATTGCAGATTGATGTCGAATCCCTGGGGGATGATTGGATGGGGGCACTCTTCAATGAGGAACCGGGTGCCGTCATCCAATCGAAGGTCAGCCAGCGGGAAGCGGTGTTGTCGGTGTTGGCGGGGATTGGTCATGTGGCCTGGGTGGGAAAACCGGTGGTGGGGGATTCCATCGAGATTCGTTCGAGTATTCGGATGTTATACAAGGCTTCTCGCACCGCCTTGCACCGTTTATGGTCGGAGACCAGTTGGCGTATGCGTTCCCTGCGGGACAATCCCGCCACCGCCCAGGAGGAATATGATGCTTTGCTGAAGGCGGATGATCCGGGCATGACGGTTCGTCTGACGTTTGATCCGTCCAAGCCGGCGGTGCTACGACGGACCGAAATGGGGAGGAATCGATCCCCCAGGGTGGCCATCCTGAGAGAGCAGGGGGTCAATGGCCATGTGGAGATGGCGGCGGCGTTTCATCGGGCAGGCTTTGAGGCGGTGGATGTCACGATGACCGATCTTTTGGAAAAACCTCAGAGGCTGCAAGGGTTTGATGGTCTAGCCGCCTGCGGTGGTTTTTCTTATGGAGACGTGTTGGGGGCGGGGGTGGGATGGGCAAAATCCATTTTATTTCATGCCGATTTGCAGGAGGCTTTTGGGGCCTTTTTTCATCATCCCAAGACGTTCACTTTGGGTGTGTGTAACGGTTGCCAAATGTTGAGTCATCTCAAGGGGCTTATTCCGGGGGCTGAACATTGGCCGGTCTTTAAAAATAATGTCAGTGCCCGCTTTGAGGCGCGGTTTGTCTCCTTGATGATCCCCCCCAATCCGTCGGTCCTTTTTTCGGGGATGGAAGGGTCGATTTTGCCGGTGCCGGTGGCCCATGGCGAGGGGAGGGCGGTTTTTGAAAAGGGAGAAATGGCGGGATATTGTCTTGACCAAAATCTTGTCGTCGCCCGCTATGCGGATGGGTATGGTGTACCAACCCAGAGCTACCCCAATAACCCTAATGGATCGGTTGCCGGTATCGCGGGGGTGACGAGTCGTGACGGCAGGGCAACCATCCTGATGCCGCATCCAGAACGGGTATTTCGTAGCGTGGCCAACAGTTGGCACCCCGATTCTTGGGGTGAAGAGGGACCATGGCTTCGTTTGTTCCGTAATGCATTGGGATGGGTTGGATAAGGTGGAAGGGAGCAGCATGAAACGCCATGGGAACTTAGGAGGGATTGCGAGCGTTTTGGTTTGTGGAGGTGAACATGCCAATGGATGATGACGAGGGATTGGAAGACGATCGGGAGGGGTCTTCGCAAGAGAGTGCGCAGGACCAGAAAAATAGACGGAAAAGAAAAATGGTGTTGATTGTCATCGTGACTCTTGTTCTGGAGTTCGTCGCTTTCGGTGTTTATCAGGTTTTCTTTAAAACCGAGGCTGTGGACAAGAATGAAGCCAAGAAAAAAATGGAACAGCTTAAGGAGGAAAAAAAACTGGCGCGAAAAATAGTCGTTCGTGGCCACTGGTTTGCCGAGAGGATTCCCGCTTTGCCACCTTTGGCGTACCAATCCAAGTATGTCTCCAAGGGGGGGGCGTCGGGTGTTGGAAAAAATACCGCCTCTGGGGGGAAAACGGGTGGGGGGGAGAAGGCCGTCTCGTCGCATCCACCTGCCCAGGGAGCGGATGATGAGGATGTGGAGCGTACTGCCAAAGGGGATGTCGTCTATTCCGAAGGGGAAAAAAAGTGGCTTGGGGCGGAAGGGAAGGATGCCGGGACTGTGGTGGTGGACCGCTTGCAAGTTGTTACCGATGATTTTGGTGGTCGGACTGCTCGGGGGAGAATTGTGAATTATGGGCGTCAAAGTTTATCGCGGGTCACCGCCTTGTTGGATTTTACGCAACCGGATGGCGGGGTTGTGATATCGCGGAAAATTAATCCATTGGTGATTTCGGGGGGACTTTTTGGCGATAGAATCCAAACCCTTCAGCCGGGAGACAGTCGTATCTTCCAGGTGGATGCCTCCGATCTTCCCGCTTCCTGGAAGGGGCAGGTGGCCGTGCTGGTTCAGTCCTATCATTTTGTCCCATGAGTGGTCCCAAAGTCATTCTGGCATCCACCTCCACGTATCGGCGAATGCTTTTGATGCGTCTTGGGTTAGATTTTGATTGTGTCAAACCAGATGTTTGCGAGGCCCCTTTGATGGGTGAGGGGGGGGCTGCGCTGGTGGTCAGACTTTCTGAGGCCAAGGCGCGTTCTGTGGCGACAGACCACCCGGAGGCGGTGATCATTGGATCGGATCAGGTGGCGGTGTTGGACCGGAATATTGTGGGTAAACCGGGGACGGTTGCCAATGCGGTGGCGCAGTTGCGGCAGGCATCGGGACGCCAAGTGGTTTTTTATACGGGTGTTTGTTGTTTGCTGGGGTCTGGGGCGTGCCAAGTTGATGTTGTCACGACCCGTGTGACGTTTCAAACATTGGATGAAGATAAAATTTGCCGCTATGTTGCCCGGGATCTCCCGTTGGATTGTGCAGGATCTTTCAAATCGGAGGGGTTGGGGGTGACGCTATTTGATAAAATTGAGGGAGAAGATCCTTCAGCACTCATTGGATTACCCCTGATCCGATTATGCCGTATGTTGGAGCAGGCGGGTGTTATTTTTTATTGATGGTCTCGATACGAAATGGTGTTACCGTTTAAAAATGCAGGGGGCGTTGCCATGAAAATCAGTGGTTCGATCCGATTTTTTGTGGCGATATTCTGCTGTGTGTCGTCATCGATGGCCAATCCGACGCAGGCTATGAACCAGAAGGAGATGTCTGCCCTGGAGTTTTCCGATCCTGCCCAAAAATCTCCACGCTCGGAAGAATGGCAGGCCCGTCCCATCCGGTATGATTCCTGGGCGCAAAATGCCGATATTGCCGTAACCCTGGATCAGCACCAGTATGCTGCCCTTCGGGAGACCATTCAAACGTTCTCCATGAAAAGCGGTCTGCGCGTTTCTGTTGTCGAGGGGACATGTGGCACATCGGAGGCGATGTTGGATAAAAAACAGGTGGATATTGCCGGGTTTTGTTGCCCCCCCGCGACTACGGATCGTCTCCCCGGCGTTCGCTTTCATACCTTGGGGATTTCGGCACTGGCGATTCTTGTTCATCATGGCAACCCGGTACAAAATTTGACGGTTGCGGAGCTTCGCGCCATTTTTTCCGGGCGCATTACCCATTGGTCCCAGGTGAGTGGCGTCCAGGAGCGGGGGGGATGGGATTTTCCCATAAGGGCCGTTGGTCGTTTGCATTGCAAGCTGCGTCCAGGACATTGGCGAACCTTGTTACCCGATGAAAATGCGTTTTCGGCACAACTCGTCGAAGTTGGAACTGTTCCCGATATGATTGCCTCGGTCGCTGGAAACCAGGGGGCCATTGGTTATGATGTATTGTGGAATCGGGAACGGTTTGATCGCGGTGGGTTGGTCAAGGTTGTCCGGGTAGACGGGGTTTCACCCGAAGACGATCAGGCTGTGGCGGAGGGGCGGTATCCTTTTTACCAAGTCTCCAATATCACATCATGGGACTCTCCTGGGACAAAAAACAGTGCCGCTGCCAGTCTGGTGGCCTATCTGGGTGAGAATGCACCGGTGTTGAAGAACAACTACAGGATTGTTTCGTCGGAATGGCTCAGGAAAAATGGGTGGCGTTTTGAGGGGGATGAATTGATTGGCAACAACCGATGATATCTTTGCTGGCGATGGGACTCTTTTTCCCCCTTTTTTTATGATTATTACAGAATATTGGTTATTTTAGATGATTCATAAAACGCTACGCAATGATCTGAGAAAACTGCCACTGACATTGAAGATTGTCGTACTGATCATAAGTTTTAGCGTGGTGGTCTGGTTTGTTTGTGACTGGATACACCAGCGTAGTCTGGATGGTGTGTTCAAGGATTTTTTGCGGCAGGAATTGCGGCAGACTGCGGTGGTGAACCAGGAAAGGTTTGACGATTATCTGCGGACTCAGGATCGGTTTGCTAGGTTGCTTGGGCAACGGGGTGTTTTGTTATCCTATTTGACCTTGTACTGGGATCAACCGGGAATCGGTAAACCGGTCGGTGTTCCCGTCCATCATCGGGAGATTCCCAAGTGGCTCGCTGAACAGAATGGTTCGCATGGCTTGACGCCAGGATCACATGTTCTCCTTGTTGACGCGGGTGGTGTGCTGCGCGAAACTTTCCACGAGGGCGGTCCTGATATTTCGGACATACTGCAACCCGATATTCTCCGTGATATCATCAGCAGAAATGATTCGGAGATGGTTTTTGCGTCGGGTGATGGGGTTTATCTGTCGGTCAATGCCAAGGTGGTTGATCCTGCCGGTATGGCGAAGGCTTTCCTGATTGTGTTGACCCCCTTGAATGAATCATTTCTTGTTCGCTTGCAAAAGGAGACTGGCCCGGATGTCATCATGGCGTTTGTCCATCAGGATGGGCGTCGTGTTTTGGCCTCGAGTCGGCCCGATCTGGTGCCATCGGGAAGTTTGATTGAAGTGTTGGCGCAAAAATACCTCTTGCAGAAGCAAATTATTTTTGGTCATTATTCTCCATCCACGACCCGGCTTCATTTGGCGACCCTGGTTTCGCTAGACCGGATCATCTACCTGGACCAGCGGGTGGATGGGATTGATCGCACTGCGCGGGCGGTGGGATTTGGGGCATTACTGGTATTGTTTTTTGGCGTCGTTCACGGGTTGATTTGGCGAATCAAGGCATTTACCAGCGAGATGTCAACGTTTGCCAAGGAACATCTGGGTTTGGAACCGACCCAAGGGTCGGGGCGTGACCATTTGACTGTCATGGGAGATCGGTTTCGTTTGATGAAGGGGGCCATCATTGCAGGGCGGAAACGTTTGGAAGAACGGGAACGGGAATTGACGATGGCCAATAAATCATTGTGGGAATCGTTGGTGATGGTCAAACGGGCGCAGTCAAAGTTGTTTGAATCGGAAAAGATGGCCTATCTGGGAAGTTTGGTGGCGGGTGTGGCGCATGAAATCAACACCCCGGTGGGGATAGGGATTACAGCGGCCTCCTTTCTTGAGAAAAAATGCCGTGATATTGATGCTTTGTGTGAATCTGGAACGATGAAAAAATCGGATTTGACCGCTTTTGTCGGTGAGGCGCGGGAATCATCGGAGATGGTATTGAATAATTTGCAAAGGGCTGCGGAGTTGATTCGTAGTTTTAAGCAGGTTGCCATCGACCAAAGCAATGAAGAAAAAAGGCGTTTTAATATTAATGATTATATTAATCATATATTTAAAAGCCTTCAACCGCGGCTTAAAAATAAAAAGATTTTGATTTCCACGGTATGTCCGAAAGACTTGCAGTATTATGGTCTCCCTGGTGTTTTATCGCAGATTATTACCAATTTGGTGGAAAATTCGCTGAAACATGGGTTCGATGAACAGGAATCGGGGAAAATAGATGTGCGTGTCGAACCGTTTCAGGATAAAATTCGTTTGACCTACAGTGATACGGGTCGGGGAATCTCTGAAGATGCAATGAAGCGTATTTTTGAACCTTTTTTTACGACGGCAAGGACGAAAGGTGGTAGCGGATTGGGGTTGCATATTGTGTATAATCTGGTTACGCAAACCTTGGGGGGGAGCATCGATTGCCAAAGTAGTCCGGGTAACGGCGTATCGTTCATCATGGAATTTCAGGCACACGAGGAATCTTTTAATGGATAATGTCACTGTTATCGAGGAAGAGGATGTGCCGTTGTTTTTTCCAGAGGATAATTTGGTGGGAGGGGACAATGGCGGGAATTCGTCCCCGAAGGATTTGTGGAAGGTCATGATCATTGATGATGATCTGGGGGTTCATGAACTGACATCGATGGTTTTGCGGCGTTTTCAGTTTGAGGGGAGGGGGCTTGATTTGGTTTCGGGGTATTCTGGGGGTGAGGCTCAGATATTGATGCAGCAGCATCCAGATACGGCGATTTTATTGTTGGATGTGGTGATGGAGCGGGAACATGCCGGTCTGGATGTCGTCCGTTTTGTCCGGGAGGGGTTGCAGAACCGTCAGGTACGGATCATTTTGCGCACGGGGCAGCCGGGGGTAGCACCGGCGTTGGATGTCATCACCCAGTATGATATCAATGATTATCGTGAAAAGACCGAACTGACTCAGGAAAAATTGCTCACCGCCATCGTTACGGGATTGCGTTCTTTTCGTGATTTGACCGAGATTGGTAAACATAAAATGGGGTTGGAAACGGTGGTGGAGGCTACCGGCAGCCTTTTTGGACTGCGTTCGGAGAAAACATTGGCCGATGCGGTGTTGAAGAGTTTGGCGATCATTTTTCTTACGGCGGAAGGTCACGGTGAACGATCACCGGTGGGATTTGCAGCGCGGGAGGAAGAAGGGGTATGGCGGATTTATGCGGGTCAGGGTCACTATGGTTTCATGGTAGGGGAGAACTTGGAGGCCTGTGTCTCCCGGGAGGTGCTGGCCATGGTGGCATCGATATGGCGTTCCGGGCAACAACCCGTTTTTGAGTCCAACCGGATGGTGACGATGTTCCCGGGACGGTTCCGTAGTCGGCAACTCATTTATTTTGAAAATAAATTTAACCTTAACGGTCTGGATAAATCTTTATCGGGCATGTTCATGGCCAAGGTGGCATTGGCTTTTCGCAGTCTTTAACCAGGGTGATGATACCGGAATTTTTGACTATTCAAGATAAAATCCCCGACAAGGGCGATTTTTTAGTGTAGGTTACTCCCTCCAAACTTAAGATCCGTATGGTGCATGGTGAATGTTTGGTTACTTTTTCAGCCATGACCACGGCCATCGAGAGTCCATCATTGCCGATTCCTACCGAATTGAACGATCTATGACGACCACAGTTGATGCCGAATATTCCTATCCAGCGACCATGGGGTTTGTAACCGCCGATTGGTTGGAAACCGTCTTGGGAGATCCCCGATTGCGCGTGGTACAGGTGGATGGGGAACAATATTATCACCAAGTTCACATTCCCGGCGCATTGCAGATTGCCTATGGCAAACTGGTGACCAAGCGCAATGACGTTCCGGGGGTCATGGCGGATCCGGTCGATTTGGCGCGTGAGTTTGGCCGCTTGGGAATCGATGCCACGACCCCGGTGGTTGCTTATGATTTGACAGGCGGTTTGGATGCGGCCCGTCTTTTGTGGACGTTGGCCTCTTTGGGGCATACCGGATTCAAAGGGGTATTGGATGGTGGTTTGTCGCTTTGGTATTCTCAGAATCGTCCGCGAGAATCGGGAGCGGTCAGTGTTGCCGGGGTCACGTTCCATGGCTCTTTGGATACGCGGTGGTTGGCGGAATATGAAGAGGTTTTGGCCATTTCCGAGGGACGGCAGGAGGCCATTCTGGTGGATACCCGATCATCCAAGGAATATCAGGGTTTGACGCTGCGTGGCCCCAGGGGACATATTCGGGGGGCGGTTCACTATGATTGGACCCAAAGTCTTGCGGGTCCCAAGGATCTATGGCTCAAAAAACTGGATGGCATCACGGAGCCGTTACGTCGTCTTGGGATCTCGGATGTGGACAAAGATGTGGTTTTGTATTGCGAAACGGCACATCGTGCCGCCCACACTTGGTTGTTGCTGCTGCATCTTGGATATAAGAAGGTACGGCTTTACGATGGGTCCATAGCGGAGTGGCGTGTGTTGGGGCTGCCAGTGACGCAGGACGCTTGAGTTGGACCTTTTTTTGTGCGCGGTTGGGTTTTGTTGGGGTATAGGGAGATACAAACATGTTTGATGCGCTTTCAGATCGACTGGATCAAGTCTTCAAAACATTGAAGGGTCAGGGGTCTTTGAGTGAAAAAAACATGGAGGATGCCCTGCGTGAGGTGCGGCGTGCCTTGTTGGAGGCGGATGTCCATTTATCGGTGGTTAAATCGTTTATCGCCAGGGTCAAGGATGAGGCTTCGGGGCAGAAGGTACTCAATTCCTTAACGCCGGGTCAGCAGGTCATCAAGGTAGTGCATGATGAATTGGTCGCCATCATGGGGGAGCGCAACGAACAGTTGAACTTGGCGGCGCAACCACCGGTGGTGGTGATGATGGTGGGGTTGCAGGGATCGGGGAAAACAACGACAACGGCCAAGCTTGCCAAGCGGTTGTTGGATCGGCACCAGAAAAAAAGTTTGTTGGCCTCGCTGGACGTTTACCGACCGGCGGCCATGGAGCAATTGGCGACGGTGGGCCGGGAGGCGGGGGTCGATGTCTTTCCCGGACGGCCCGATGCCGATCCGCGTGATATCGCCCAACAGGCTTTGGAAGCGGCGCGGCGCGGTGGTCAGGATATTTTGTTTTTGGATACCGCAGGTCGTTTGCATGTGGATGATGACCTGATGCAGGAGCTGGAAGATATTAAGAGGTTGCTGGATCCACTGGAGATTTTATTGGTGGCCGATGCGATGACGGGTCAGGATGCCGTAGGGATCGCCCGTAGTTTCAATGAACGGCTGGATATCACGGGTGTGATTCTCTCCAAGACCGATGGTGATGCGCGTGGTGGTGCCGCCTTGTCCATCCGGCATGTGACCGGAAAACCTATCAAGTTTTTGGGTACGGGGGAAACCTTGTCGGGTTTGGAACCTTTTCATCCCGATCGGATTGCATCGCGTATTTTGGGGATGGGTGATGTGGTCAGTCTGGTGGAAACGGCCATGGAAAAGGTCGATTTCCTGGAGGCAGCCAAGCTTCAGGAGAAGATGTTGTCGTCATCTTTTACGTTGGATGATTTCCTGGTGCAGTTGCAGCAGATTAAAAAGATGGGTCCGTTGAGCGATCTGATGGCGATGATTCCAGGGGTCAAGCAGGCGATGAAGGGGAGGGCGATGGATGGTGATGAAAACCAGCTCAAGCACATTGAGGCCATTATTTTGTCGATGACACCCCAGGAACGCCGCAAACATCAATTGCTCAATGCATCCCGAAAACGGCGCGTGGCCATGGGTTCGGGGACGAGTGTGCAGGATATCAACCGATTGCTCAAGCAATTTGTGGAAATGCAGAAGATGATGAAAACGCTTGGTAAGATGGGTGGCAAAGGGGGGCTGCGTGGTGCGCTCTCCGGGTTGGGGTTACCCAAAGGCTTGAACCTGGGGGGGCTTGGAGGACTGAAGCTTCCGGGATTGGGGCCAAAGAGATAGGCTTGACTTTCTGAGTTACTGTCAACATAATGCGACGTTTTTGTACCTTATTTCAGTTTGTTTGAAACTTCACGGTATCCATTGCGGGGACCGGCACTATTGAGAGGACGATTGATAACATGGCGGTACGTATCAGGTTGCAACGTCGGGGTTCAAAGAAAAGGGCCTTTTACGCGGTCGTCGCGGCGGACTCCCAGATGCCCAGGGATGGTCGCTTTTTGGAAAAGCTGGGTACGTTTGATCCCCACAAGGAGGCGGGAGGGCTTGATCTGGACATGGATCGGGTCAACCATTGGCTGAGTGTGGGGGCGCAACCTTCGCCGCCAATGGCCAAGCTGTTGAAAGTGGGCACTGAAGCCGTGGCCCCGGCTTGAACGATCCCCAAAGATTTTTGGCGTCTCCTCGGGTATCTTTCGACGTGTCGGATTCGCGGCGGTCGCCGGTGGTGGCCTCCGGGTTTCAGTCTGGTTCCCGTGGCGCACCGCTTGGTGAACGATGGTTGAAGGTGGGGCAAATCGTCGGCCCGTTTGGTGTGCAGGGGGCGATGAAGGTCTATTCCGCCATGAGCGATCCTGTGGATTTGGGTCGGTGGGATACGTGGTGGTTGGGGGGTGCGGAGGGCGAAAAAATTGCCCGTGAGGTTCTTTGGTGCAAAGCCCATGGGAAAGGTTTGATTGCCAGCCTGCGGGATGTCGCCGACCGTGATCAAGCGGCAGCACTGGCCGGGTCTCCCATCTGGATACTTAGGGAGCAACTGCCTGCGTGTGACCAGGATCATTATTATTGGGCTGATCTGGTGGGGATGACGGTGGTTGATCGGGCGGGTCATCTTTTGGGCCGCGTGGATCATCTGTTTGAAACCGGTGCCCAGGATGTCATGGCCATCGTGGATGAAGCGGGGCAGGAGGTGTTGGTCCCCTTCGTCGGCGAGTTTGTCGATGCCGTGGATGATGAACGCAGGGTCATTACCGTCAATCCTCTCCCTGGTATGATTTAGGGGGCGTGTCCGTGGGGTCAAGGTGATGCGGTTTAGTATCGTGACCCTTTTCCCGGAGATGTTTTCTGGGGTTGTGGGCCATTCCATACTGGGCAGGGCGGTGAAGAATCGTCATTTGGAGATTGCCCTGGTTGCCCTGCGCGATTTTGCTGGTGACCGGCATCGGACGGTGGATGATGCCTCGTTTGGTGGTGGTCCGGGGATGGTTCTCAAGGCGGATGTGTTGGAGAATGCCCTGTTGAGCATCGAGGGCTGGCGCGAAGCGCGAGTCGTCTATCTGTCGCCCCAGGGGAACCGGTTTGGTCAGGGGGATGCCGTTCGTCTGGGTGGCTATGGCCATGTGGTTTTGGTTTGTGGTCATTATGAGGGGGTGGATGAGCGGTTTGTGACGCGGTATGTGGATGAGGAAATCTCTTTGGGAGATTTTGTCCTGACCGGTGGAGAAATTGCCGCCATGGCGGTATTGGATGCGTCGGCTCGGTTGGTCCCTGGGGTCTTGGGCGATGCGGAGAGCTACCGCAACGATTCGTTTTACCATGGGTTGTTGGACCATCCCCACTATACCCGGCCAGCCTCCTGGCGTGGTGCGGGTGGACGTGGTGGAAGTGGGGAAAAGACGGAGAGGATGGATGTACCGCAGGTGTTGTTGTCTGGGAATCATGGGGCGATTGCCGGTTGGCGCAGACGGCAGGCGATGTTACGTACCTGGGTTCGTCGGCCTGATCTGCTGGAATCGGCGCGGTTGACCAAAGAAGAACGCCGTCTGTGGATGGCTTTGAAGCAGGATGTGGCACAATGGGATGTGCGGGAGGGAGAACTCCCGGATGGAAAAGAGCAAAGTGTGTAAGGTATGAACTTGAATTCCGAAATGAAAAGCAGTGCCGGACCCTCTTTTCATGGAGTTATGCGGATAAGATCAACGGTCGGCAGTGGCGGGACAGGAAGCCATGAATGAAATGATGAAGTTTGAACAAGCCCAAACCAAAACCAGCCCCCCAGTTTTTCGTCCCGGGGACACGCTTCGTGTTCACGTGAAGGTTGAGGAAGGTGGACGTGCGCGGGTGCAGATTTTTGAAGGTGTGTGCATCGGGCGTCACAACGCGGGATTTCGTTCCACGTTTACGGTACGCAAAGTTTCTTTTGGCGAGGGGGTGGAGCGGGTGTTTCCCCTGCATTCTCCCAAGCTGGCCAAAATTGAGCGTGTTCGTCAGGGGGATGTGCGCCGCTCCAAGCTGTATTATCTCCGCGATCGTACCGGCAAAGCGACGCGCATCAAGGAAAAACGTGATTGGTAGGTTCCATGTTTTGTCGATGGGCGGCGGTATTTTGCCGCCTGTACGGATGATACCATATGGAACGTGTGGCTGTAAGAAAGAGGCCAGACCTGGACATTGAGGTTGGTCTTTGGCGTGCAGGAAACGCTCACGTTTGTGGTATAGACGAAGCGGGCCGTGGGCCTTTGGCGGGACCGGTGGTGGCGGCGGCGGTGATTTTGCCACCGGACTTGCCTTTGGCTTTGAATCTCCCTGGTTTGGATGACTCCAAACGGTTGACTTCGGATCAACGGGGTCGGTTGGAGGCGATGATTTACCAGGTCGCGGTCTCCGTGGGTGTGGGTCAGTCGGATGTGACCGAAATCGATAATCTTAACATACGCCGCGCCAGTCTCCTTGCGATGAAACGTGCCGTGGAGGCACTTTCGTTATCCCCTTCTTTTCTCCTGATTGATGGTCGTGACTTGCTGGAATTATGTCCCATCCCCGCCATGGCGTTGAAGGGTGGCGATGGTATTTCCGCGAGTATTGCCGCCGCTTCCGTGGTTGCCAAAGAGACTCGTGATCGCATTATGCGCACTTTGGCTGAAGAATGTCCTGGGTACGGTTGGGAGCGCAACATGGGTTACCCAACTCAGGGGCATCGAAAAGCCTTGCTTGCCTATGGCGTGACCCCGCATCATCGGCGTACTTTTAAACCTGTGGCCGAAATTCTTGGATAATGGGGAGTGTTTGTCAGGACTTTTATTTTCAACAAGTTTCGTTTCCGATGGCATAGGGCGTTTACTGGGGCTGTGGTTGTGTTATTCTTCCCTTTACCGGGGGATGGATCATGGTGCTATTTTGTCATTTAGGGGATTACTATGTGGAAAAATCTTTCAATCGGGAAGAAAGTTGGTATAGGGATAGGTATTGTTTTATTACTGATCATTATGACTGGGGCATGGTCCGTCAGTGGCATTGGTGAGATCGTCGGTAACGGCATGGTGGTTGCTGAGGGTAACAGGCTTCGTGGTGAAATTCTTCAACGTGAAGTGGACCATCTGAACTGGGTCAACAAGGTGAGTGCTTTTATCAATGACCCCACCGTTAAGGATTTGGATGTACAGTTGGACCCCAAACAGTGTGGTTTTGGCAAGTGGTACTATGGGGAGGGGCGGAAGAAAGCGGAGGAGCTGGTCCCTATTTTGGCACCTTTACTGGCAGCCGTCGAGAAGCCGCACCAGATGCTGCATGAATCGGCGGATAAAATTGCCAAGGTATTCAAACGGGCCGACGCCAAGCTACCTGAGTTTTTGAGTCAGAGGGTTGTGGATCATTTGGTCTGGGTTGGCAAGGTTCAGGAATCGATTTTATTGGGACAAAATGAAGTCAAGGTGCAATTCGACCCGACCAAGTGTGGATTAGGTCAGTTTATGTACGGGGCCGCCGGAAAAGGGATGCGCCAATCGGATGGGGAACTGGGGAATTTGCTGGATGCTGCCGAACCAGCGCATAACAAGCTTCATGGTGCCGGGGAAAAGATCAATGTGGCATTGAAAGCAGGCGACCGTGAAACCGCCCTCAAGCTTTATCAGGATTTGGTAGTACCCTCCCTGGCTGAGGTTCGGGGTATTTTGGATAAGATGCAGACCAAGGCGCGTGAGAACTTGGAGGGGAAAAAGGAAGCGGAAAACATTTTTGCTGCCGAAACCCAGGTTGCCCTCAAGGAAGTCAAAGGAATCTTTGAAGAGGTCATTACTAAGACCTCCGAGAACATTTTGTCTGAAAAGAGCATGTTGGAGGGGGCGATCCACACCAAGTCCATCGTGATGACCGTTACTTTGTTGGCGATATTCATTGGGATTTTCCTGACCATTGTGATTCCGCGGTCGGTGGTACGGCCCGTTCTCATGGGTCTTGGGTTTGTGGAGAAGGTTGCGCAGGGTGATTTGACGCAAACGTTGGAGTTGAATCAGAAAGATGAAGTGGGGCAGTTGGTCCATGCGATGAACAAGATGGTGGAGCATCTGAAACATGTGATCGGTGAGTTGAGTAATGCGTCCGATCAGGTGGCGACGGGGAGCAAACAGATTTCGGATTCTTCGCAAGATCTTTCCCAAAGATCGACGCAACAGGCGGCATCGATCGAGGAGACTTCTGCGGCGATGGAACAGATGGTTTCCAATGTCCAACAGAATACCGATAATGCGACGGAAACGCAGACGATTGCCAGCAATGCCGCCAAGGATGCTGAGGCGGGTGGGGTGGCGGTTGGCGAGACGGTACGCGCCATGAAGGAAATTGCTTCCAAGATTGGCATCATCGAAGAAATTGCCCGTCAGACTAATTTGTTGGCGTTGAATGCGGCCATTGAGGCGGCGCGTGCGGGTGAGCATGGCAAGGGTTTTGCGGTGGTTGCCGCCGAGGTTCGCAAGCTGGCGGAGCGGAGCCAGACGGCAGCGGGGGAAATCAGCCAACTATCGACGACAAGCGTGGGTGTGGCTGAAAGGGCGGGTAGCATCATTGGGAAGCTGGTACCGGACATCAAGAGGACAGCGGAACTGATTCAGGAGATCGCCATATCCAGCAAGGAACAAAACCAGGGGGCGTCCCAGATCAACACGGCGATTCAACAACTGGATCAGGTGATTCAACAAAATGCGGGGGCCTCTGAAGAGATGGCTGCGACGGCGGAGGAGTTGAGTGCGCAGGCTGAGTTGATGAATCAATCGATGTCTTATTTTAATATTGGTGCGCAGCGTCCAGCGGTTGACCGGCATTCGTCGATCAAGAAGTCGCAGGGAAGGGTACAAGTTGCGCATTCCTCGAAGGTTGGGGCGAAAAGTGGGGCGAGGAAGTTGACTTCGGTTGCGCATCACTCTGGAGGGGCCAACTTGGATCTGGGCCACGGAAAGTCTGGAGATGATGAATTTGAAAGTTTTTGAGTTGGAATGATCGTTGGTGCGGTCGTGCTTGGCGATGTGATTTTGGTGGACCGGGGGATGATCCCCCGGTGTCTCTGTGATTGAAAGAAAAAAGGGGCCTGGGATAATTCCACAACCCCCTTTTTCTTTAATGATTTTATTTAAGCAATAGACTCTAGTCCGCAGCGACGATGACGCGATTACGGCCCTGGTGTTTGGCCTCGTAGAGGGCTTTGTCGGCGTGCATCACCAGGGATTGTGGTAATGTCCCATCTTCAGGTTGTACCAGGGCAACGCCAACACTGATGGTTACATGACCATGGGCAGGATTTCCCAAATGAGGAATTTCAAGGGTTGCGACATTGATCCGCAAGTTCTCTGCCACTTTCAATGTCCCTTCTAGGTTGGTTTCTTCGGCTAAAATGACGGCAAACTCTTCGCCGCCATAGCGGATGGCGTGATCTCCAGGCCGCTTCAGAGAAGCCTCAAGGGTTTTGGCAACCTGCTTCAGACATTCGTCTCCAGCTTGGTGGCCATAAATATCGTTGAACAATTTAAAAAAATCGATGTCGATCAAAATCAAGGCGATCGTGCTTTGCGACCGTGCGGCTCGTCGCCATTCCTTTTGGAAAATTTCATCAAAGAACCGTCGATTGGCAATGCCCGTCAGACCATCCAAAAAAGCCATACGCCGCAGAATTTGATTGGCAGATGCCAGTTTTTTGGTAACTTCCAACAACTCCTGCTCTCGCGCTTTTCGAATGTCTATTTCCTCTTTCAAGCGCAACCCCGAATGAACCCGAGTTAATAGATCCATTTTCTCGACGGGTTTTCTCACATAGTCGATGGCTCCAAACGCAAAAGCGGAAGCAAGGCTGTCCACACCCTGATCACCGATCAGTATGATGATGGGGATATCCTTAAGATGGTTCGACTCCTTGATGATACGGCAGGCTGCAAGTCCCCCAGGTGGTGAAAGTTCCATATCCAAAACGATCAGATCCAATGGGATCTGGGCTACGGTATCTTTTCCAATCCCTAAAAGGTCATAGACCTCCTGGGCAGACCCAGCTTGTGTAACTTCAAAATGATCGATGGAATTCAATATTTCTACGAGCGATTTCCGACTATCCGTCAGCGTGTCAATAACCAGTATGCGCATTGAAAAACCATATAATATTCAGTTAATTAACGGCAAAGCGATCCACCTTTGGGTTTGTGTTCACCATACTGGAGGGAGTCTAGGCGATATCAACTCCTAGTTCCAAAAGTGTCGTCACATGTTTGATAAGCGTTTCATGCTCGTCTTGGCCAGGATGAAAACCAGAAAGAAGTTTTCGTATAGGGGCGGTCTCAAAGTGGTACATGACCAATCCGGCTATGGAAGTAAACAACATCAGAGGGTCATATCGTCCAGAAAGAGAGACCAAGAAATTTTCAGCTTCAGCATAGATCGGTTGAAAAACATGCTGAACCAACAAGGCTAATCGGGTTTCGTCGGCATCGGTCATTTCCCTTTGCAACAGGGCACGAAGAATGACATCACTGCCAAAGGTTTCTACCCAAAACCCGACAAAGGCGGTGAGCCGTTCGTGTGTCGTTCGCGCTTTTCCGAGTGTTTCCGACAACCCCACCACCTGGGCCTCAAAGGCATATTCCAGTGCCTTGAGGTATAAACCTTCCTTGTTTGGGAAATGGTTATACAATGCTGCCGCCGTAATTCCAACGGTGTTGGCGATATCGCGCATGGCGACACCCTTGTAGCCAAACGCCGCAAATAGTGGCAACGCTGCCTCAAGGATTTTGGTGTATGTTTTTGTTTGTTTGGGCATGGCGGAATCTGATTACCCTCTGCGTTCCCGAATGGTTGGTCCATCTTCCGATGTCAATGTCAGTCAATCAACCCATATTTCTTGATTTTCTCAAGCAAGGAACGCTTGGTGATTGGTTTAGTGAGGTAGGCATTGCAACCACCTCCCTCAAAAGACGAAACCACGGTTTGCATGGAATTGAGGGCCGTGATCATGAAGATAATGCTTTGATCATTGGGGGAGACTTTCAACCTTTTTTCGATGCCACGCATCTGAGCGAGTGCCTCTTTGCCATCCAGGTCAGGCATCATGATGTCCAGACATACCAGTTCGAAAGGGGCTTCATCATCATAGGCATTGCGGAACATGTCCAACGCTTGGCTGCTATTTTCTGCCAATGTACATTCGCCATAGGGGGCAAGTATATCTTTAAGCAAGTGCCGGCAGCTATCATCGTCGTCAGCGATCAGGATTCTCATGATGGTTCCTCACTCAAATGACCAAAACGGGACAAATATCACACTACTATCCCCAGAAGCGTCCATAGCACACGATTTGGAATAACGGATCTTTTCCAAAATTGCGCCCACTATAGCGCGAACTGGCGTTTTTTAAAACGGTATTTTCCCTCTACGACGAAAAAGCCCTTTCTTTTCCAATCTGACAAAGTAGAATCAACGCTTGTCTGCGAGCGACGGCTGGATGAACCACAAATCCTCTATTAGCAGGAGATTAGGAAAACGAAAATGCCCAATCATTATGCTTCCAAGGATATTGCCATCCTGGTTCCCACCAAAGACCGGCCTGACAATATGAAAAAACTGTTGGACAGCTTCGTCGCCCAAACCCAGCAATGTGGACGTTTTATTGTCGTTGCCAGCGGAACAAGTATCGAGGATGTCGTTATGCGTTATGCCGACCGGCTTAACATCAGCTATCACCATAGCCCGTTATCGGGTCAGATCCGGCAAAGAAACATGGCCATTTCTCTGCTGGACGAACACACACCCATCGTCGGTTTTTTCGATGATGACATTGTTTTGGAACGGGATGCCGTTGAAAACATCCTGGCATTGTGGAACCAGACTGGACCCAAGACTGCCGGAATTGCCTGTAACATTACCAATGCTCCCGCTTGGTCACCCAGCCTGTTGAAACTGTTTTTTGGCATTGGTGGTATGAATCCCGGAAAGATCATGCCATCGGGTCGCGCAACGTCTCTGTGCAATGTCTCTGCCAATATCCAGACACAATGGTTGCCTGGAGGGGTCACCTTCTGGCGTCAGGATGTCATCAAGGAGTTTCACCACAAGGAGATCGATATCCGCCGGGCTATCATGGAAGATGTTTATTTCAGCTATCCCATCGGCAGGAAGTATGACCTTTTTGTCTGTCAGGCCAGCCGTGTGCGGCATGAGCATACGTTCGTTCCCAGCAATCAACTCACCGAAAGCAGTTTTTACGGTCTGGTGGAAACGGTGATGGGGATTCATTTTGTGGGTAGACATCCCGAACTTTCTTTCGTGCTGTTTACCTGGATGACGCTTGGTTTTATCATGGCCGACATCGCCAAAGGGGTGATTTCCAGAGATGCGCAAATCCTTTATCGTGCCAAAGGACGCGCCCAGGGATTACTCCTGTGGCTTAAAGAACGCCCCTCCAGAGAGGAGACATCCCGGCTGCTGAAAGCTTTGGAATAGACGGCGTATCCAATATCTGGACTACAGTGTCTAGCCTGTTGAGAAGATTATTTTTTGACCTCCTGGGCGATTTCTTGCCGCATGATAAATGATTTGGCTTTGTAGTTTGTATAGATTGCCTTGGTAAAGCTGTAGGAGGCCAGGAATCTTCTTGCCCAGGCGTAGAGTCCCGGGTAGATGGATATCAGATTTTTTATTGTCGCAAAGGCTATTTTTCCAATAGGCCAATCCCCGTGATAACAACGGATGGGGAAGACAATATATTCAAAAATCACACGTGAACGTGGAAAAGTTTGTGAATTGAGAACGGGCCGGGATCTTTCAGCCTTGTTGTTTATCAATATATCTTTGGTTATTAAACCGTCGGCCATGGCGTGGTGATGAAGATCGGTACCCGGATAGGGATAGAATATGGAATGGTAGACCCGATTGGGCTTGCAAGCCCGGGCAACCTGAACAGTTTCCAGGTATTCCGCAGGGGTCTCCGTTGGTAAACCGAAAAGGATGAAAAGATTGATGTCGATTCCGTGGGATCTGGCACGCAGGCAAAAATCGATCAGGGCTGGATTGCTGTGATCGGGTCGTTTGAGAACTTCTTTGCGCATCCGTTCTGATCCAGATTCCAACCCAATATTTAAAAATCGGACCCCCGCCTTATGAAACAACCCTAAAATTTCGTCCAAAAGGTCTGGCTTGGCAAGCAGACGTTTGGTGGGGGCGATGTTGGCCCCAAACGACAGGGGACGTTTCCGGGTATTGTTGAACGCCAATAATTTTGCTCCCAACTCCAGACAATATTCCGGGTAGACACCGATGGTTTCGACTTCCAGATAAATATCCTCAACCTTGGGGTTATCGGTTACAATGGCGGCGATCTCTGCGATTAAATGATCTGTAGACCGGAAGCGGACATATTTCCCTTTGGCCAATTTTTGCATGGCATGGTTGGAACAGTAGGTGCAGCGATAAGGACATCCCCGGCCTACCAATACGGAGGGCATTTTGCTTTCATCAAAGATCCACCGTGACCACAGTTTGCGATTGATAAAGGGAAGTTGATCCAGATCATCCAGGAAACGGTCTTGAGGATTTTTTTCAATATTTTCCGCCCGATCACCCCCCTTGCTCTTGATCCATAGCCCGGATATTCCCGAAGGTGTTTTCCCTGCGCTCAATTGATCAGCCAACGCCACAATAGCCCGGTCACCCTCGCCGACGCAGATGGCATCCAGAGAGGGGTTGAGGATGGCATCTTCCGGTTGCAGGGAGGCATGATGCCCCCCCAGGATGATGAATAACGTTGGATCAATCTCCTTGGCAATCCGTGCAACGTCGTTGATCAGCGGATATTGCGTGGAGACCGCCGTTAAACACAGCATCTGTGGACGAAACCGTTGCAATTCATCGTCAAGCATTTTTCTGACGGGCGAGGCGGAGGTCAGAACAAGCAAATCGACCTCATGCCCTCCGCTCTCCAGTCCAGTCAGGATCATCGAAATCCCAAAGGGTACTTCTGTGGCGCAATCGAGAGGTTTTTCTATCGAAAAAAAATTTTCTACGGAATAGACACCCAATGCCTTCATGTGATGCTCCACCTCTCGAAATTTGGCCGTATGACGACGCGCTCGGAGCCATTGTTTTTTTGAGGATCTGTTCTAAAGCATTCCCAGAGCCTGCTTATAGAGATGCAATATGGCCTCTTCTTCGTCGATCTCGTTGGGATCGCGTTTACGCAGGCGAACAATCTGCCGCATGATCTTGGGATCGAACCCCTGTGATTTGGCTTCCGCATAGACATCGCGCACCTGGGAAGCGACCTCCGTCTTTTCCTCCTCAAGACGCTCAATGCGATCAATAAAACGCATTAATTGGTCGGCTGCAATTTCCCCCTCTGCAAAGTGTTCTTCCCCTTTGGGTAAACCGTCTCCCTGATTTTCGATAACTTTCAAACCCATAATTCAATCCTCAGTATGATAATGGTATCAACATCCAAGGTCAGCATAATCCACCATCAAATTCTTTTCCAGTCTTTACCCGAATTCACCGACAAGGTAGGATGGACTATGGGTGATGAATTTGTTGTGCATGAATTGTGACTATTAATCTGTGAGTGGAGAACGAGATGTCCCCGTCTCAACCTATCGAAGAATCCCTGGCACTGTTGCAAAAGCACATTCGGGCGTTGGGAGACATCCCCAACATTACCAAAGCGGGATTCATGAACATAGCTGACCATATGGGGGATTTTTCCGCCAGTTTTGCCTCGGGAGCCAGTCGCGCCATCACGATTCGTGAGCGCATCGGTGTCAACGACAGTGAACTGGGTTTGACTGATCTCCGTCACAACTTGCGCCAGATCTATCGCGAAATCACTGGGGTGTTTCAATCGATCAAATCCTTGGTGAAAGACAAGGAGGCTTTTTCCTCAAGCATGGAACAAATCGCTGATTGGGGGTTGCGCCTGGAACAGGATGCTCATTTGCCGCTGATGGTGGACCAGGTGCGCGGTCAGGGGAAAGAAGAACTTGAACGCCAAACCCTCGCCGCCATCATTGATAGCCTGATGCGGCAAATGCGACCGTTGGTTCATGAGGTTTCTTCCTGTACCCAGGAAGCCAGCGATATCATGAATCACCTGACCCGACGCATTATCGCCGATCTTGACACCTCCAATCATAGCCTTACTGTCCTCAAAGGCCATACGGCATCGACTTTGAAACGGATGTCTTCGGGGGTCCAAAACCTCCTCAAGAATTGTACCCTGGTGGAAAGTCAATCCGACAGCGTTAATGAAATTATCTTTGAGATGATCCAGGCCATGCAGTACGATGATATCTCATCCCAACGCATCAGCCATGTCATCACTGCGTTGGAACGGGCCATTGAGAAGCTTCAATCCCTTGGTACCGCTGAGGATCCTCAAACCAACCTGCGTTGGTTTATCCTGGTCATCCGCATTTGTGGTGAGCAACTGCGCGGGATTAATACCGATTTGGTGGCTGCGGTCAATGATATGCACCATCACCTGACGCGCATTTCCGATGTCGCCGAAGGGCAAAAGAAATCCGTTTCGGCAGCGCAGGGTCTCAGCATGGAATTGCGTAAGGATTGCGCCGAAATCAGTTATCACCTTCATATCTTATTGCGCTTGGGTGTGTTCGACGAAAACCTTTCCAGCGATGTTCTCAAAACCCTTTCCAAAGCGGAAAATGCCGTTTTCCAAGCCAAACGTGCCTTGGATGTGCTTTCTATGACTTGTGAACGGCTGGAACATCTGGTGATGGGACTGGATACCAGCCGCAACGGTCGCTTGGAAAATCTAGCCCGTTCCGTATCGGCCATTGCCATGATCGTCAAACAAGAGGGGAAGGAACGCCACACCCAACTGATGCAGGCGGTAGACAAGCTTCAGGCGATTACCATGTTTTTTTCCGAAAAAACAACCCCGAAGGTCATGCGGACGCATAGTTTGTTGCGTCGCCTTCCCATGTTGCTGCAACAGATTGAATCGACCAATAACGACATTCGCGCCATGATGAATGAAAATTTGTCGGGGTCTCGGACGGTTGGCATCCAGATCATGTTGCTTTCGGCGGAGATGGATTTTCACACAAAAATCGAGGGTGAAATCAACCAGATTATGGAACAACTGACCACGACCACAGAGAAAGTGGCGACTGGTTCTTTGGCGACCGAACTCGGCGGTGACCTCCATGAAATGGCCCGTGAATTTGAAGACTTGGCTTCCATGTATACCATGGACAGCGAGCGTCGCGCCCACGGGGACGCCCTCGGTGAAGATACCGACCTTTTTGGCGAGCCATCCAGTTCAGACGACGAGATTGAACTGTTCTAAATCAGGATCCTCAGTCTTTAGTTTTAACGACCGTTTCCAGCCTACGCGACTTGGACTTGAAGTCTGGACACTCTTGGTCCAGACTTCAAGCCAAACTTCAAGTAGTTACGCAGGATGTTTCAGGAAGCCATTTCCAAAAGTAGCTTGTTGAGCTTGCGGATGAACCCTGGAGGATCATCCAATTGTCCACCTTCGCTTAACATGGCCTGATCGTACAAGATACGGCCCAAATCGTTGAATCGTTCCTCGTTGCTTTCGTTGCGCAAACGCTCCACCAGGGGATGGCTGGGGTTGAGTTCCAGAATGCGCAGCGTTCCAGGGACACTCTGTCCCGCCTCTTTGAGGATACGCGCCATGGTGGAACTCATGTCGTGTTCGTCACTGACCAAGCAGGCGGGGGAATCGGTCAGCCGATGGGTCAATCGTACCTCTTTGACGATTTCTCCCAGATTTTTCTTCACCCGTTCCACCAAATCTTTGAAATCCCCCTCTTTCTTTTCCAACTCTTTTTTCTCATCCTCATTTTCCAACTTGCCCAGGTCCAATCCCCCCTTGGCGACCGATTGCAACGATTTGCCTTCAAACTCGGTAAGATGCGAAATCAACCATTCATCCACCCGGTCACTGAGCAACAATACTTCAATCCCTTTTTTGCGGAAAATTTCCAGGTGTGGACTGTTTTTTGCGCCAGCAAAGTTTTCAGCCGTGACATAATAGATTTTTTCCTGATCCGGCTTCATCCGGCTCACATAATCGGCGAGGGAAACTTCCTGATCGGCGGTATCGTTGTGGGTTGTGGAAAATCGGAGAATCTTCGCCAAACGTTCTTTATTGCTGAAATCCTCGATCACCCCTTCTTTGAGTACCAACCCAAAGGTTTTCCACAATTCTTTGAATTTGTCCGGTTCTTGTGCCGCCATGTCTTCAAACAGGCCAAAAACTTTCCCCACGGCCCCTTTGCGCATCGCTTCGACCATGGGATTATTTTGCAATATTTCCCGGGAGATGTTGAGCGGCAGATCGGCGGAATCGATGACTCCCCGGATGAACCGCAGATAACGCGGCATCAACTCTTTTGCCCCTTCCATGATAAACACCCGGCGCACATAAAGTTTGACGCCATGTTTACCATCGCGATCCCAAAGATCGAAGGGTGCTTTTTTGGGAACATAAAGCAGAAGGGTATAATCTTGTTTTCCTTCCAGCCGGACATGCAGATGGGTCAGGGGTTCTTCATAATCGTGGGAGATATGTTTGTAGAATTCCTTATATTCTTCATCTTTGATGTCACTTTTATTTCGAGTCCACAGTGCCGATGCCTTGTTGACGGTCTCCCATTCGGGGGGCTTGACCTCCTCCGGTTTGTCCGCTTCCTTGTCTTGATCTATCTTGGAATAATCGGGTTTGACCATGAGGATGGGCCAGGGAACATGGTCGGAGAATTTACGGATGATGGAACGGAGTCGCCAATCATCGAGAAATTCGGTTTGGTCATCGTTTAAGTACAGAACAATCTCCGTACCCCGTTTTTCTACGTCCACCATCTCGATGGTGTATTGACCATCCCCAGAAGACTGCCAGCGGACTCCGCTTTCTTTGGGAAGGCCGGCTTTACGGGTCGTCAAGGTGACATTTTTGGCGATAATAAATGCCGAATAGAATCCGACGCCAAATTGGCCAATCAGATTGGCATCTTTGGCTTGGTCACCGGTCAAAGATTTTAAAAATTCTTTGGTCCCTGACCGGGCAATGGTACCGATGTTACTGATCACCTCATCCCGGTCCATCCCGATACCGTTATCGGTGATGGTAACCGTCTTGGCCTCTTTGTCGCAGGTGATGCGGATTTCCAGGTTGGGTTCATTTTCGTACAAACTGGCGTTGGATACCGCTTGGAATCTGAGTTTATCCGCCGCATCCGAGGCGTTGGAAATCAGCTCCCTGAGAAAAATTTCCTTGTTGCTATACAAGGAGTGAATCATCAGGTGGAGAAGCTGGGTCACTTCGGTTTGGAAGGCATGTGTCTCTTTATGTTCAACATTGCTCATGGTGGCCATCAACCCCTTCAAAATGGTCTAGCGTTCAGAAAAAAAACTGTCGTTGGCAGATATGGGGACGACCAATCGATTCCGCAAGGGTCGTTTTAATTTTTTCCTCCGCTTCAACCCGTTTTAGATCGAACCATCTTTCTTTTTTGTCTGCACTCTGCGGTTTAATGTTTGTCGGGTGATACCCAGTAATGCTGCGGCAATCCCTTGATTATTTCCAGATCGGCGTAACGCTTCCTGGATCAATAGATCGGTGGCGGTCTGGATGGTTGGCAGGGGATCGGGATGGTCGCGGAATATTCCTTCATCATTGTCATGACGTTGTGGTTCGGCCACGGTCAATCCAGACTTGGAGAAAATATGCCGTTTAAAAAGATCCATGGATAACATGCCCCCTTCATGATGGGCCATAGCATCCATGGTCATCCCTTTCAACTCCCTGATATTTCCTGGGAAATGGTAGGATTCCAATAATTTAAAAATTTCGGGAGGGGGTGTTGGAACAGGATGTTTTCGTGTCTCTGATATTTCAGCCAAAAAATGGTTCAGCAACAGTTTGATATCCTCTTTGCGTTCCCGTAAGGAAGGAATCATGACATGATGCGCGGCCAAACGAAAATAAAGATCGGCGCGAAAACCGGAGGTTTCCATGGCTTGTGCCAAGTTACGATTGGTGGCGCAAATGACACGGGCACTGGTTTTGATGGGGAGATCGCTTCCCAGGGGGTAATATTTTTTCTCCTGCAACAGACGCAACAGTTTGACTTGCGATGCCTGTCCCAAATCACCGATTTCATCCAGGAACAACGTTCCATTTTTAGCGGTGGCAATCATCCCTTCACGATGCTGATCGGCCCCGGAAAAGGCCCCGCGACGGTGGCCAAAGAGGGTATCGGAGAACATATTATCATCGATACCTGCCACATTGACAGCAACCAACGGCCCTTCGCGACCACTTAAACGATGGGTCGCCTCCACCATGAGTTCTTTGCCAACCCCCGTCTCGCCCATGATTAAAACCGGCTCTTCCGCATCGGCCACCGCTTCGATATATTTAAAGATGGCGTGCATTTTTCGGCTTTGGGTGATGATTTCGGAAAAGGCGGGATTGTGTTCAACCCGGTCCGATAGCAGATGGTGTTTGAGACGTCCGATTTCCAACTGGAGATGATGGCGTTCCATGGCCCGTTGCACGCTGGAAATGAAGCGATTTTCATCCACCGGTTTGACCAAGTAGTCGAAAGCACCTTCTTTCATGCAGGAGACTGCGGTATCCAGATCATGCACCGCCGTCATGATAATTACGGGGATGTCGGGGAAGAAACGCCGAATTTGGGGAAGGAGTTCCCGACCTGTGAGATTGGGCATCATCAGATCCAGCAGAATGACCGATGCCCCATGGATTTCCAATTGGCGGATGAGTTCACGGCTATCGGGATAGGTGACCACAGGTGAAATATCATGGTTACGCAACAACACCATGGAGGAGAATAATAATTCTTCCTCATCATCGACCAAAACGACCGGTGCGGTATAGCGTTGTTTATGGGGCATGGGTTGGGGTATTGGTTTTTTGTTGGAACGGTGGTTGAGACATCAAAAAACCCGTGTCATTACCCATTTTGGATCACTCCGACAACGATTTCATATAGATCAGGTTGTCATCACCTGCGCGGTAATAGTCTTCGAGAATACACTGAATGTGATAACCTGTTTTGGCATAGAACCCCCGGGCGCGCAAATATCCGGGGGTCGATGAGGTTTCCAGGTAGATCCGTTTGGCCCCTGCGTGTTTCATGGCGGCTTCTGCGGCCTCTTGGAGGCGTTGACCCAGACCGCTCCCCTGCAATTTCGGCACGACGACCAACCAGTAGAAATCAAAACGTCCATCTGTCGCCGTGATGGGGCCGTAACAGGCATAACCGGATAGCTGCCCGGAAGGTTCTCGTGAAAACAAGAAAAAATATCCGCTTTTATCTCCCATGGTGAGCCTGGCTTCCACCAATTCCACCGCCATTTCTACCTCTTCCGGGGTAAAATTACCACTTCGGGTTACCAGATCACGAACCCGGTCCATGTCCTCCGGGACTGCAACCGTATCGAATAAAACATTTGCACCACCTTGGTGAATCATGGCGGATCATCCTCCAAAATACCTATTTTCACAATGACTGGATCTCTCCGAACCCAGGACCAATGGGTTTAGTTTTGGAACTTTTTGATTCTTCCACGGAAATTGTATGACGGGCAAGGCTTCCTAGAATCTGGTACCCCTTCACCCGGTGCGATGCGTGATCACGGCAGCAATGGCAGGCCCAATTCGGCGAGGAACTGGTTGTGGCGTTGTTTGGCTTCGCCGATTTTTTCCTCGGCGGCCATGAGGTCTGCGTGTACTGCGGCAAGATCGATCTCTTCCTCCGCCTTGGTTGTACTTACATAGCGCGAGATATTCAGGTTGAAATCATGTTCTTTCTCGATGATCTCCAATGATACGCGCCGCGAGTAACGGGTTTCTTCTTTGCGGTGCCGGTAGGTGTCGATGATCTTGTCGATGTGTTCGGGCAAGAGACGGTTTTGCCGCTTGCCTTTCTCATAATATTCGGCTGCATTTGCATTGATGAACAACACATCATCCGGCTTTTTGCATTTCTTCAGCACCAGGATGCACACCGGGATGCCGGTGGAGAAGAACAGGTTGGCCGGCAGGCCGATCACCGTGTCGATGTGGCCGTCTTTCAGCAGCTTGGTGCGGATGCGTGCCTCGGCACCACCCCGAAACAGCACGCCGTGCGGCAGGATGATGGCCATCACCCCGTTTTGTTTTAAAAAACGGAACCCGTGCAATAGGAAGGCAAAGTCTGCTGCCGATTTTGGCGCGAGGCCATGGTTTTTGAAACGTACATCCTCAGCGAGTGCGTCCGTAGGCTCCCAACGGTAGCTAAACGGCGGATTGGCCACCACGGCGTCGAATTTCGGCGTTTTGGCCGGGTTGGTCTCGCGCAGTCGGTCCCAATCGTTGGTCAGCGTGTCGCCGTGGAAGATGTTGAACTCCGAATCCTTCACCCCGTGCAGCAGCATGTTCATGCGGGCCAGGTTATAGGTCGTGATGTTCTTCTCCTGCCCGACGATTTCGCCGATGCCGTGTGGCCCCATACGGTGGCGCACATTGAGCAACAGGGAGCCGGATCCGCAGGCAAAATCGAGTACGCTTTCCATCTGCTTGCGTTGCCCGGTGGCAGGTTCCTGGCCGTCCAGGGTAACGATTCCCGAAAGGATGCTGGAAATCTCCTGTGGCGTGTAAAACTCTCCCGCCTTTTTGCCGGAACCGGCGGCAAACTGGCCGATCAGGTATTCATAGGCATCGCCCAGGGTATCGCTGTCGGTGGAAAAAGCGGCAAGCCCCTGGGCAATCTCGCTGATGATTTTGCACAGTTGTGCATTGCGGTCGGCATAGGTTCTGCCCAACTTATCCGAGGCCAAATTGATCTCTGAGAACAGCCCGTGGAAGGTACTGTTGAAGGATTCGTTCTCGATGTAGTCGAGGCCCTTTTTCAGCGTGTCCAACAACTCCCCGTTTTGCGTGCGTGCCATCTCAGCCAGGCTCGTCCACAGGTATTCCGGGCGGATCACATAATGCACCTTGCGACGCATCTGCTTCTCGAACTGCGTCGTATCGTCCGGGTTTTGCGCATACCACACCGCCAGTGGCGCACGATGGTCGCCTTCGGGTAGTGTGGGATAGTCAGGCCCAAGTTCCCTTTGTGCCGCCGCTTCAAAGTTGTCGGATAGATAGCGCAGGAACAGAAAAGCCAGCATGTAATCGCGAAAATCGTCGGCATTCATCGCCCCGCGCAATTGGTCGGCAATAGCCCAGAGGATTTTGCCCAGCTTCTGTTTTTCAAATTCAGTCATGGTGTATCTTCTGGCTCAGGAGCTTGAGGGAATAAATTGAGAGTGAAAGGGTAGTTTTTCAAGAAGACATCCAGGATATTTCGAAAATGCTTTTTGTTTTCCTCCAGCATTTGATAGGGTTCGAAGAGCGAATAATTGCCATGACTCAGGATATTGAGCAGGCGGGCGTGCAGGATGCCGTCAGAGTTGTCATCCTGCTGCTCGATGCAGACCGAAAAGTGCTTATGGCCGTGAAAACTTGCCGTCTTCTCCAGAATAGTGCGCAGCATATTGAAGTGGTGAGTAAACAAACAGTCTTTTTTCTCGGCCTGACACAGTTCGGTCAAGGCGGCAACGTGGTAGAAGACCGGCGTGTCGCTCTGTTGCACTTGCAGGGTGTAGTTGCTGCTGCTTGCTGGTCTGCTGACGAAGTACTTGAGTATTTTTTCCTTCTTCATCTCGTTGCTCAGCACATTGTAGAATAGCGTGTGGTGCGTTGAGATAACGGTCTTGAGTTTGTTGTCTTGCTTGAGCAGTTGCGCGAGATGGGTCGCCACACTAATGGCGTTGTGCTCGTCCAGCGACGAGATGGGGTCGTCGATGTAGAGGTATTTTACCCAGCGGTAAGCCTCGATATCGGGGTCCATTGCCAACTGGACAATAGCGAGGAAAAAGCACCAGATGAATAGGTTTTCCTCGCCACGCGAGACTTTGATATTGTCGAGGATCCGCCCATTTATCGTGCGCGAGAAGTGTACCGCCTGTTTTTGCGTGTCGATGCGGAAGTCGAAATCCGCATAGCGGTGTAACAGCGGGCGGATGCGGTTGTCCATTTCAAACTCATCCAGACCAGAAAAAAAGCGCGAGCGGGCGTTGAACGTGAGCCAACGGTCGCTATCGCCCTCCATGTCGTTTTCCCAATGAAACAGATCTTCGGTGAAGGCGTTGAAGTAGAGCGTGTCCCTCTGAACAACGTCACCTACGATTGCATCTCCGTTTTCTGTCACCAAAGCGTCGCCGGATTCTGTCGTTAGTGGGCTTGTTACGACACGCTTACCAATGTCCTTGAAGGCCATGGACAGCCGCGTTTTGCCTATGCCGTTGTAGGCGTAGAGCAGGATGTATTTTTTGCTTTCCAACTTGCCGCGCAGATGACCGGCCAAGGTTGGTAGATCAGCAAAGGTTTGGGATGTTTTCATGATGTTGTCCCTTTGCGATGTTTGATCTTGTTTTCCAGTGCTTTTAGCTCGGCTTCGTCCTGCGCGTCCGCCGCTTGTGCCTCTTGGGTTTTGCTGTGCTGGTCGTAGTGCAAAAACATTGGGGCAATCTGCTGCTCCATGCGGGCATGGCTGACCGATCCCGCACCTGCCAGCAAGGGGAAACCGTTGGCTGTGATGATTTGCCCAACGTTCTCGCGCCAGAAGGCCATGCTGGTGATGGTTTGCCGTTTGGCACGCAATTCGGCGGTTTCCAGAAAGATGACCACCAGCCGGTTGAGGGTGTCGATTTCATCTTCGGTCAAATAATTCTTGGCAATCAGAATATCTTGCTTGTGTACCTGCTTACCTTTCCAACTGAGCAAGCCAAAGTGTGCATCCGCAGGGTTGGCGCGAGTCAGGATGATCTCGGCAGCGGTTTGTTGCGTGACGGCATACAGCAGCAGGTTTTGCACGGTGGCAAAGAATTGCTGGGCGGCTTGGTCGGACTTATCGTAATCGGTTGCCAGGGCAAACAGGTCGCGCACTTTGTGATAAAACCGCTTTTCCGAGGCGCGAATGTCGCGGATGCGCGCCAGCATCTCGTCGAAATAATCGGGGCGGCCATCGGGGTTCTTGAGCCGCTCGTCGTCCATGGCGAAACCCTTGCGCAGGTATTCCGCCAGTACCGTGCTGGCCCAGCGGCGAAACTGCACCCCACGCGGTGAGCGCACGCGGTAGCCCACGGCCAGAATGGCATCGAGATTGTAGAGTGTGACCGAGCGGCGCACGTCGCGGGCACCCTCGGTTTGAACTACCGAGGATTCCTCGGTAGTTGCTTGCCAAACCAGTTCACCATCAGTATAAATGTGTTTGAGATGCAGCCCGATGTTGTCCGTGCTGACGTTGAAAAGCTCCGCCATCTCACGCTGCGTCAGCCAAACAGTATCCCTGTTGGCATACAATTGAATGCGGCTTTGGCCGTCTTCGCTGGTATAGAGGATGAGTTGCGTCATGCCGATTCCTCGTCCTGCGTGGGAAAAAGCTGCTGCATCAAACCCTTTTTGTGACGCTTCAAGATCTCAAGCTTTTGCGCCTGGGCGGTGATGAGTTCGTCGAGGGAGGAGAGGCAGTCGGCGATTTTTTGTTGTTCTGATGGAGAGGGAATATAAATTCCAAGATCCTTCAATTCATCCGTCTCAATCTTTCCAGCACCAATTCCTGTTTTGTCAATAGAAATACGTGACTCGTAGGATAGCAGTTGATATAAAAGAAAATATGCGTGAATTTCCTGCTTGATGGTTAGTGCTTTAACGTCCTGGTTGAATGAAACATCAATGGACGCGATCCCCATAGGGACTCTGTTATAGAGCATACTTCCCCTGACGAGGATCAGGATTGTTCCTTTTTTTGCAATTCTTGCACCCTCCTTGATCGCAAGATCAGTAATGTTTAAAACTGACTTGCATAGCGTCGTCTCGTACATTGAAGACGCGCTGATCCAAGGAATAGTGCCGCCCCAATACTCGGGTACGTCTTTTGAAGGCGTGCCGCCAGATGCAAACTCAGTCACGCCTCCCAGTGTTTTCTCCTCCCACTCCCCCCCCTCCCGAAACTCTCCAAACCGCAGCCGTGGCACGGTTTCGCCCTCAGCCGGGAATAGCTGCTGCATCAGGCCCTTCTTGTGGGCCTTGAGGGTGTCGATCTTGTTCGCCTCCGCCGTGATCCGTTCGTCCAGCGATGACAGGCAGTCGGCGATTTTTTGTTGTTCTTCACTTTGTATTGGAAATGAGACTATTATCCCCCGCAAATCTGAGCCGTATATTCGAGTGATTGTTGTAGAGTTTAGCCTTCCCCAGTTTACATTCAGCAGAACAGTGTAAAGAAATTCATTGCTAATCTTAAGTTTTGAATTGTCAATCCAAACTATATTCGAGTCTTGGTAATACGCATCTTCCCCGTCATAGGGTAGGCACTTGCCAACCGTCCCGCTGCATGTAATTAATATCTCGCCCTTCCGAGGATATTTGTACTTATCTTTATAGCTTTCAAACAGATTTCTGCTGATAAAGGCATCAGGTTTGCCGCCAAGTGTGCCAATCTTGAAAAACGGCACACCCGCAGTATCGTTAGTCTCATCCGCAAAAATTCTTTTGCACATCAACACATCGCCCAATTCTCCTAGTGGTTTGTTTTCCCACTCCCCCGCCTCCCGAAACTCCCCAAACCGCAGCTGTGGCACTAGGGTACTCTTCCCATTCCCACTCATGCTGTGCGCTCCTCTTCATAGACGGCCAAACCCGCAATCTCCCGCTCCTGGGCCAGCTTGTGCAGCAGGGGGGCAAGTTCATCCATGAGTTTTAGTTCGGCCTGGGTGCGCACTTTCCAGCCCAAGCCCAGAGGGGCAAAGAGATCGGAAAGGCGTTCGCCGTCGAAGATGCGTCGGCGCAGCACCTCATCGACAAAGCCTTGCAGGGCTTGCGCCTCCAGCCCGTGGCGGGCGGCCAGATCGGTGATGGTTTGCGCTTTCTTCTCCGCCTTGAAGTGATCAAAACCTTCGCGGATGTTCTTTTCATCCAGTGCCTGTCCCACCGGCAGGCTGCGGATATAATCGGCGATGTCGTCGCGCTCGTCCAAAAATTTAGCATCCGACCGGATGAGGCCGATCAACTGCTCACGGTTCATGGTGCGCCTGCCGGGTTTCTGCTGGGTCAAACGGGCGATGAGGCCCATGATATAGTCGTAGTCGATGACGGTGCTGGCAAAGAGTACGAACTCAAAATCAAGCTGCTGTACCTCGGGGATGGTGTCGTCCTTGTCCTGCTTTTTCTTGAGTTGGCGGGCGGTTTCCAGGTACTGGGCACGGAAGCTTTGCAGGGTATCGGGCGGGGCGATGGTGTCGATTTGTTTTTTCTGTTCCAGAGAGAGGTCGGTGTACTGGTCGAGTTGGGTGGCTAGGCGTTGCACCTCTTTGAACAGATTGACAAACTGGCTGTCCGCCGCGTCGCCCTTAAGGTTGGCCACTTCTTCGGGTTTGGCCTCCAGGCCCTGCGAGCGCAGGAAATCTTCCAGTTGCTGCATGGCGGTCTGGAACTTGTTGATGACTTCGGGGGCGGCGTCCACCAGCCAAATTTTGCGCGGGTTGTCGGTTTTCTCGCCCGAAAACAGGGTAATGGCCTCTTCCACCGGTGCTTGCTGCTGGCGGAAGTCAATGATGTTGCCGTAGGGCTTGCTGTCATTGAGTACGCGGTTGGTACGCGAGAAGGCTTGAATCAAGCCGTGGTGCTTGAGATTTTTATCGACGTACAGGGTGTTGAGGTACTTGGAATCAAAGCCGGTGAGCAGCATGTCCACAACCAGGGTCAGGTCAATCTTCTGCGCATGAGGCAGGTCGGCATTGGGGTATTGCTGGTCTTTGATGCGCCTCTGCACGTCCTGGTAATACAGGTCGAAATCGGCCATGCGGTGGTTGGTGCCGTAGCACTTGTTGTAGTCGGCGATCATGCGGGTGAGCGCGGCTTTCTTGCCCTCAGGATCTTGTTCGTTATCGATCTTTTCTTGCGGCAGGTCTTCCTGGATTTGCGCCACGTCTTTGTTACCCTCGGCGGGCGGCGAAAAGACGCAGGCAATGTTCAACGGCCTGAATTCAGGGTCTTCGGTTTGCCTATCGGCCTGAATCCGTTGGAAGGCATCAAAATAGGTGATGGCATCGTTGATACTGGCGGTGGCCAGCATGGCGTTGAACTTGCGATCACTGGTGGCGGCATCGTGCTTGGCGAGGATGGTTTCAATCACCTTTTCTTTGGCCAGTGCCTCACTGGGTTTGGGCGGGTTGTTGCCCTCGGGCTTGTAGTAGTCGATGTGAAAACGTAGGACGTTTTTGTCTTCGATGGCGTGGGTGATGGTGTACTGATGCAGGCAGCGTTGGAACAGGTCGTCGGTGGTGCGGCGGCTGGCCACCTCGCCTGTAATTTGCCGGTAGCTGGCGTTCTGCTCGAAAATAGGGGTGCCGGTAAAACCGAAGAGTTGGGCGTTAGGGAAAAATTCTTTGATCGCCGTGTGGTTCTCGCCAAATTGGGAGCGGTGGCATTCATCGAAAATGAAGACCATGCGCTGGTCGCGGAGCGGCTTCAGGCGCACAACGTAGTTGCGCTTGTTTGTACCATCGAGTGCCAGACCTAGCTTCTGGATGGTGGTGACAATAACCTTATCGGCATAGTCATCTGAGAGCAGCCGACGCACCAGGGTCTCGGTGTTGGTGTTCTCTTCGACGCAGCCTTCCTGAAAGCGGTTGAATTCCTCGCGGGTTTGGCGGTCGAGGTCTTTACGGTCCACCACGAACAGGCATTTGTCGATGTCCCGGTTATCTTTGAGCAACGTGGAGGCTTTGAACGAGGTGAGTGTCTTGCCGCTGCCGGTGGTGTGCCAGATGTAGCCGTTGCCGTAGTTTTGGTGGATGCAGTCCACGATGGCCTGGACGGCATAGATTTGGTACGGACGCATGATCACCAATTTCTGCTCGCTGGCCACCAATACCGTGTAGCGACTGACCATCTCACCCAGGGTGCATTTGGTGAGAAACTTTTCGGCAAAGGCATCGAGATGGGTGATCTTCTTGTTGTCTGCGTCTGCGAACTGGTAAACGGGCAAAAAGCGTTCGTCGGCGTTGAAGCTGAAGTGCCGCGTGTTATTATTGGCGAAGTACCAGGTATCGGTGCGGTTGCTGACGATGAAAATTTGGATAAAGCACAAGAGCGTGTTGCCATAACCGTTGCCGGGGTCGTTTTTGTAATCGACGATCTGTTGTATGGCGCGGCGCGGGCTGACAGAAAGGGTTTTCATCTCAATCTGCACCACCGGCACGCCATTGATGAGTAGTACCACGTCGTAGCGGTGGTGGCTGCTGTGGTTGTTGATGCGAAGCTGGTTGACTACCTCGAATGTGTTTTTGCACCAATCTTTAAGGTTGACGAGTGTGTAGTTGAGTGGGGTACCATCGTCGCGTTCAAAAGCGTTGATGCTGCGCAGTATTTGCGCGGCATTGAAAACGTCGGACACGGTGATGCCGCCCAGGAGGCGTGCGAATTCTTTTTCGGTGAGCTTGACCCGGTTGAGGGCCTCGAACTTGACGCGAAAGTTGGCCTCCAGTCCGGCACGGTCGCGGATGTCGGGGCGTGCGATGTATTTAAGCTCGCCCAGCTTGTCGATGAGGTCTTGTTCGATTTGGTGTTCTGATGTCGTCATCACTCCAGCCCTAAGATCCCAAAGCTGTCCAACCCAGTGCGGCCTGAACCAAACGCCAGATCAAGGCATCGTAGTTGATCCCCGACCGCAAAACCGTGACCACAAAGCCGGCATCATGAGATAAACATGGGTTGGCATTGACTTCCAGGATCCACGGCTGATTTTCGGCATCGACGCGAAAATCAACCCGAACATACCCCTCCAACGCAAACATCTGCCACACGTCCAAAGCGATGGTCTGCAACCGTTTTAATAGCGGCTCATCGCATGGCGAAAACTCAAACCGACGTGGCGTATGGTGGTATCCAAAACTGGCGGCATCCCACTTGGCGGCATAATCGATGATGCGCACCCCCTGATCGGGGTAGTCCACAAACAACATTTCTACCGCCCCAAACACCTGCCCCCCCGTTGGACCCGCTACAACCGAGCAGTTGAATTCCCGACCCGCCACATACCGTTCGGCAAAATGGTCGTGGGGTGAAATAACACGGCGTTTCGCCAAGGCGGCGGCGACTTCCGACCCTTTGACGACCGAACTCTCATCCATATCCAGCGATCCATGTTCCCACACGGGCTTGACGATCCACAGATCATCCCCGGAAACATCCGTGCCAGTCGTCGTCCATGGCGGGGTGGGAAAACCGGCTGCCTGCAACGCCAGTTTGCAAGAGACCTTGGAGTTGACCACCTCCTGGAGTCCACCCGACACCCCGGTTATGGGGATACCCATCTGGGCCAAACGTATCGCCGCCTCATGGGCACGCCGACCCAAACCACCCAACCCTTCTACCAGATTAAAAATAACTTTGGGGTTGTGCTGGGAGATAGCGGATAGTTGTTCCAGGTCCGGCCCCAAAGCGACAATAGGAGCGGTCATTCCCAGGCGCGTCAGGCTTTCGGCGACCTCCGATGCCTGAATACGGGTATCTTCCTCATCCAGTGAGTCACCCCAGGCACCATGCACCACCGCAACAACGTCACCCTGGTTCAAGGAGGGGGTGTTGTCTACTGATGCGGCGGTCACAACCGTTTCCGGCCCGCTTCCAGGATCATCCCCAGCATGTCGTCATAAGCGACCCCGACAAGACCGGCGATGATGGGAAGATCGGAATGGGTTTGATGCAATCCCGGTAGCGGGTTGGCTTCCAGGAAATAGGGATGACCTGCCGCATCACAGCGAAAATCGATGCGGGCGACATCGCGGCATCCCAACGCCATAAACGCTTCACGTCCCAGTTGCACGATCCGATCCCCGACCGAATCTTTCGCCAATTGATACGTGACCCGCGCTTCACTGAGTTCCTTGTTGGTCATGGTGTAGATTTCGGCGTCGGCTTGGTCGTTGAGGAAGATTTCCATGATTCCCAACGGACGAATATCGGGGGTATTACCGATCAAGGCGACGGTGAACTCCCGTCCCGATAAGAACGTTTCTACCAACACGGGTTGGCGAAACCGTTCCAGTTTGGCGGCAACGATCCCGGGCAACTCTTTTTTGTCCCGTACCAGGGATTGCAGATCACACCCCTTTCCCGTCCCTTCCCACAACGGTTTGACAAACAAGGGAAAGGGGAGATTGATTTGGGCAATGTCATCCAGGGAGTTGACCACACACCAGGGTGCCGTCGGAATCCCGGCGGTGTGGATGACCCGCTTAGCCATGGCCTTATCCAACGTCAAGGCCATGGTTAGCGGATCGGAAAATAAATAGGGTTGCCCAAACATTTCCAACAACGCCGGAACCTGGGCTTCTCGGCTCCGTCCATGTAGCCCCTCCGCGATGGATAAAACCAGATCCCAGCGCGTCCCTTCGACCAACCGGCGGGCCAACTGTTGCCCCCTGCCGATCCGTTCCACCGAATGTCCCAACCGGGTCAGGGCACCGTCGATATGATCCAAGGTGGCACCGGTATCGAATTCAACCACATCTTCCGCGCTATAACCTTCACGCAGGTAGTCGTCGCGCAGATCGTAAACAAAGCCAACACGCATAGGGGCTTTCTCCATGGACTTCAAGTGGATGGAGAATCGCCAGCCACCCCGTCGGGATAACGGCAAGTCCGACCTTGGTAGTTGGTCAACAACAGATCACCCTCTTCTCGGTTGAGGGGCATACCGGGCAACAGGGGAATCTTGCCGCCATTGTCTGGGGCATCGATAACAAAGCTGGGTATTGCCAAACCGGAAGTGAATCCACGCAGTTGTTTAATAATTTCCAACCCTTTGGTCACCGGGGTACGAAAATGGGACGATCCAGGGATGGGGTCACACTGGTAGAGATAATAGGGGCGGACCCGATGGCGCAGCAGACCGTGATAGAGCCGTTTGAGGGTTTGGGCATCATCATTGATTCCCGCCAGCAATACGGTTTGCGCCCCCAACGGCAAGCCGGCATCGGCCAGACGACCCAGCGCGACCGATGCTTCGGGGGTCAGTTCGTCGGGATGGGTGCAGTGGATATTGATCCACAATGATTTAAACCGGCTGAGCAGGGCCGCCAACGCGGGGGTGATCCGCATGGGTAGGACCATGGGAACTTTGGTTCCGATACGGAGAATTTCCACATGGGGAATTTCCGCCAAACGTTGCAACAACACGCCGAGTTCTTCATCGCCCAGGGTCAGGGGGTCGCCACCGGAGATGACGACATCGCGTATCCGATCATCGCCAGCGATATGATCGACCGCTTGCCGCCAATGTTGCCGAAAGCCTTGTATTTTTTCCTGGGGTTGGGTGCCTACCATGCGTGAGCGGGTGCAATACCGGCAATAGGTGGCACACTGTTTGGTTGCCATGAGCAACACCCGGTCGGGATAGCGATGAACGAGGCCGGGGACGACCGTTCGATCTTCCTCTCCCAGGGGATCGATCAGCTCCTGCTGTGACACGACGCGCTCGCCGCCCACGGGGATATGTGTCCGCCGCAGGGGATCGGCACCATTTTCCGGGTCCATCAATGACGCATAATAGGGGGTCAAGGCCATGGGAAGTTTGGGTTCACCACGGCGAAAAGCGTTTAACTCTTCGGGCGTCAGATAAAACAGTCTTTGCAGATCTTCTAACCGATGAATACGGTTTTTCAGTTGCCAACGCCAATCATTCCATTGTTGCGCCGTGACATCGGGATAATGGCGGCTACGAAACTGTTGACTACGTTCATTTTCGGGGAACGTTGGGGAGAGGCCAGGCAGGGCGTGGCAAAATCCAGAGAGATGTTTGGACGAGTGGGGCAGGGGGGAATAGCGACTTTCAGGAGGTTTATCTTCCTGGTCGCCCGAAGGTTCGTCATCGCCACCATAGCCCTCGCTTCCGTCAAACAAACCACGGTGTGAAGTCTGGTGGATCGGCAGGGTGACACTGGCTTGGCTCATTTTGCGATCCTTTTATTTCAAGTTACAGGTTTTCTTCATAAAGAGAATCCGCTGCCTTCCAAAAGCAGTACCCCGAATTCTGGCTTACGTATAAGTCAACATCGGGGGGTTGACAAGTTTTTTCTTTCATGGGAACACAATTTTTTTTTAACGGGGCTGTTCCAAAGATTATCTCATTGAAAAATATATATAATTTATTTCAATTAGCGTCACGGTCCAGGGAAGGATTTTGGACTGTTTTTTGGAAACGATCCGACATTAATTTCATGCATTTCGCACGCCAGGAGATGCTTGATTTGAATGTTGGTGAAGGTGTCAAGGGGAAAACTATCTATGCGCGGCCATCGACGCCAGATAAGGAACAAGGGCGGTATTCGGAGATCCGGTATAATGATGTTTAATCATTGACTTTTCATTTTATTTTTATGATGATTATTTTCATTAAGAACCCGATGTCTGGAGATAAATAGGGTGGAAAGCGAATCTAAAATCACATGGGCTGTTTTTGTTTTTCTTTTGGTCTTTGGCGGGTGGCCAGGGTTTCAGCTATTACAGGCTGAAACGGACGAAGCCAAAACAGTGGAACAGGAACTTACCGATCTTAACCAGAAGGTTGTACAACACTATCAAGCCGGAAGATATAAAGAGGCTATTGAGATTGCGGAAAAATTGTTGAATCTCACAGTCAAGTCCTTGGGACCGGAGCATCCTGATGTGGCCTCAAGCCTGAATGATTTGGCGGTATTGTATCAGGTTCAAGGCCAGTACTCCCAAGTAGAATCGCTTTACAAACGCTCTCTGGCGATTTGGGAAAAAACCTTGGGATCGGAACATCCTGGTGTGGCTTTAGGTCTGAACAACTTGGCGGAACTGTATAGAACCCAAGGCCAGTATGCCCAAGCGGAGCTGTTTTATAAACGCTCTTTGGCGATTCGTGAGAAAGCTCTGGGACCGGAACATCCTGATGTGGCTCAAAGCTTGAATAACTTGGCGGCACTCTATGACGATCAAGGTCATTATGCCCAAGCGGAGCCGCTTTACAAACGCGCTCTGGCGATTCGTGAGAAAGTCCTGGGACCGGAACATCCTGATGTGGCTATAAGCCTGAACAACTTGGCAGAACTGTACAGAACCCAAGGCCAATACGCCCAAGCGGAGCCGTCTTACAAACGCGCTTTGGCGATTATGGAGAAAGCTCTGGGACCGGAACATCTTGGTGTGGCTACCAGTCTGAACAACTTGGCGTTACTGTATGAAACCCAAGGCTATTATACCCAAGCGGAGCCGCTTTACAAACGCTCTCTGGCAATTTGGGAAAAAGCTTTGGGACCGGAACACCCTGATGTGGCCTATAGCCTGAACAATTTGGCGGCACTGCATCGGGTTCAAGGCCAATACGCCCAAGCGGAGCCGCTTTATAAACGTGCTTTGGCGATTAAGGAGAAAGCTCTGGGACCGGAACATTCTGGTGTGGCTACCAGCCTGAACAACTTAGCGGAATTGTATAAAACACAAGGCCAATACGCTCAAGCGGAGTCACTTAACAAACGCGCTTTGGCGATTATGGAGAAAGCTCTGGGGCCGGAACATCCTGATGTGGCTTTAAGCCTGAACAACTTGGCGATACTGTATCAGACTCAAGGCCAGTACCAGAAAGCCCTTCCACTCTTTAAACGTGGTTTTCGTGCGACCAATTCCTTTCTGGAGCAGGTCATTTGGGGTACGGGGGATAAAACTAGACAGTCATATATGAGGCAACAGGATGATACCATAAATACCTATATCTCCTTGCTGAGTGCCATGGATAATGATGAAACAGCCAATGAGGCATCATTTTATTCTTTGAGTAGAAAAGGTCTTCTCCTGCGCATCGCTTCCGAAGTGAATGCAATAGCCCGCAGTGGTGAGCATCCTGCGTTAAAGGAAAAGGCGGAAGCATTGGGTACACTCAAGAAAGCATTGGCGCAATTGCTGTTCAGCGGATCCGACCAGAAAAACCGAATTGCAACACTCAACAAGGCTGTTTATGATCTGGAGTCGGACTTGGGCAGCAAGGTGCAGGCTCTTGGCCGGGCCAAGACCGAGGTGACTCCAGACAAGGTACTTGACGTGTTGCAACCTGGTCAGGTGCTGGTGGATTTTCTGGTATTTCATGAACGTGATTTGAAGTCACTGAAATATAAAAATTGGCAAATCATCGCCATTGTCACCGATCCCCAGGGAGAACCGAAAGTACGTATGGTGAAGATTGGGGCGATGGATCCTATTGCCGAACAGATCAAATCCTACCGAGAAGCCATGGAAGAATCCGACGCTGGCAAACCGATGGATATGTTGGCAAAAAAAATATATGCCTCTTTATGGAAGCCTTTGCAGCCTTTGTTGGCGAATAAGGAAATGGTGTATTTGATCCCGGACGGGGCACTTCATCTGCTCCCTTTCAAGGCTTTGATGGATGAGCAGGGACGGTATTTGGGACAAACAACCCGGTTGGTTACCCTTTCTTCGGCGCGTGATGTGGTGTTGCCACCATTGACCGGGGATGCGACCGCGCCGATTGTGGTTGCTGACCCCGATTATTCTGTGGGGTTGACGACCGAGAAAGCCTCTGCCAACAGGGAAACAAAGACGGGTGGTATCCATGTGTCCGATCTTTATTTTCCCCCTTTGCCTGGGGCCTTGAAGGAGGGGGAAATAATCGCCAAAAAGATGCGCCAACAAGGGACGGAGCCTGTGTTGATGACAAAAGCTGAGGCGACGGAAAAGAGGGTATCCGGGGTTAAGGCTCCCCGTATTTTGCATTTGGCAACACACGGATTTTTCCTGGATACAATGGTCAAGGAGTCAGAAGACGATACCGTCCCGTTGCCAGAGGAGAAAGGGCGTTCCTCTGTATCCATAATGAACTCTATCGACAGGGGAAAAAAACCGCAAGGTGGTCTGGTTTCCGTTGATCCCATGAACAGGGCTGGACTGGCTTTTGCGGGTGCCAACGCCGGTGTGCAGGGGATCGGCAATGCGGAGGGGACTGACGGTATTCTGACCGCTGGCGAGGCGGTTAACCTGGATCTGGGAGGAACTGACTTGGTGATGTTGTCCGCTTGCCAAACGGGCGTTGGTGATGTTCGCAACGGGGAGGGCGTTTATGGGCTACAACGTGCTTTTCAGGAAGCGGGAGCCAAGGCGGTATTATCCACCCTGTGGAGCATCAGCGATGGTGGCAGCATGGTTTTCATGAACGC
>PEAO01000012.1 GCA_002753615.1 Magnetococcales bacterium DCbin2 | reverse complement strand
TTGGAAGAGACGGGTGCGGTGGAACCGTCCGAGGAAGCGGAAGAGGAAATCGAGGATCTTGCCTCTCTTCTGGCCGAACCTGAGGAAGAGGAAGAAGAGGCATCGGTCGTTGTGGCGGCGGAAGAAGAGGATGCGTTGGAAGATGCGGGCGCGGTGGAACCGTCCGAGGAAGAGGAAGTCGAGGATCTTGCCTCCCTTCTGGCCGAACCTGAGGAGGAGGAAGAAGAAGCGTCGGTTGTCGTGGAAGAAGGGGAGGTTTTGGACGAAGCGGGTAAAGCGGAACCGTCCGAAGAAGCGGAAGAGGAAGTTGAAGATATTGCCTCCCTTTTGGCCGAACCTGAGGAAGAGGAAGAAGAAGCATCCGTGATTGCGGAGGAGTCTTTAGACGAGGCGGGTGAAGCGGAGCCGTCCGAGGAAGAGGAAGAGGAGGAAAATGCGTCGGTTGTCGCGGAACTTGAGGGAGAAGGTGTCCCTGAAGAGGAAAACGTGACCGAAGACGACGCATTGGAAAAAGAGGATGTTGCGGAGCCATCCGAGGTTGTAGGTGGGGAAGGTGAAGATTTTGCGGTTCTTTTGGTTGATCCCGAAAACCGGGAAGTGTTGCCTGTAGTGGAGAATTCCCAAGGGGATATCTCTTCCACCGACGAAGAGGAAGGGGTCGCTTCACCACCATCGTTGGAAGAGCTTTATGGCGACAAGGTGGAGGGGTTAGTCCGGGAGATGGTTTCATCGATGTTAAGGCGTTTGCTTCCAGAGCTTTTGGAAGAGATCGTTCGAGAAGAGATCGACCGGGTTCGCCACAAGGAATGATCGAACCCCATGAATAAACGACAATAACCGGATGGAGTCCGATGTCAGAATCAGAATTGCCTAAAACGTATCATCCATCTGGCGTGGAAAAGGATTTGTACCGTTTCTGGGAGGCGTCTGGATTTTTTGCCCCCGATATGAACGGTCCCGGATCCCCCTATTGCATCATGATACCGCCGCCCAATGTGACGGGCAGCCTGCATATGGGCCATGCATTCCAGGATACCATCATGGATGCCCTGGTGCGTTATCATCGAATGAAAGGGGATCGTACCCTGTGGCAGACGGGGACCGATCACGCGGGTATTGCGACGCAGATGGTCGTTGAACGGCAGCTTGAGGCGGAGGGGAAAAGTCGGCACGATCTGGGGCGTGAGGCGTTTGAGAAGCGGATATGGCAGTGGAAGGAGAGTTCTGGTGGGACGATTGTGCAACAGTTGCGACGGATGGGGGCCTCGTGTGATTGGGACCGGGAACGGTTTACCATGGATCGGGAACTGTCCCATGCGGTGACCGATGTATTTGTCCAACTCTATGAAGATGGACTCATTTATCGGGGAAAAAGATTGGTCAACTGGGATCCGATCTTGCGGACGGCGGTATCGGATCTGGAGGTCTTATCGGAGAAGGAAGCGGGCCATTTATGGCATGTGCGTTATCCGCTGGAAGATGGATCGGGTCATCTGGTGGTGGCGACGACGCGGCCAGAGACAATGTTGGGAGATACGGCGGTGGCGGTGCATCCTGAGGATGCGCGCTATGCGGCGTTGGTTGGACGCCGGGTGGTGTTACCGCTGACGCAGAGGACGATTCCCATTATTGCGGATACGTATGTGGATCCAGAGTTTGGCACGGGGTGCGTCAAGATCACTCCGGCGCACGATTTCAATGATTATGCCGTAGGAGAACGTCACCAGTTAGCGTTGATCAATCTGTTCGCGGAAGATGCCACCCTCAACGACAACGCCCCAGAGGGATACCGTGGCCTGGATCGGTATGAAGCCCGTAAGAAGGTGGTTGATGCATTGGAAGCATTGGGTTTATTGGCGGGTATCGAGCCGCACGAACTGATGGTCCCCCGTGGTGATCGATCACGGGCGGTGATTGAGCCGTTGTTGACGGATCAATGGTTCGTTAAAGCGGGTCCGTTGGCCGAGAAGGCGATTGAAGCGGTCGAGGATGGACGCATCCGTTTTGTCCCGGCCAATTGGTCGAAGACCTACTTTGAGTGGATGCGTAATATTCAGGATTGGTGTATTTCCCGACAAATTTGGTGGGGTCATCGGATTCCAGCTTGGTATGGTCCCGACGGGCATATTTTTGTGTGTAACTGCGAAGAGACGGTCTATGAATTGGCGGCGGAACACTATGGGGAGCCGGTGACGCTCCAGCGTGATCAGGATGTTTTGGATACATGGTTTTCTTCAGCCCTGTGGCCGTTTTCCACCTTGGGCTGGCCGGAACAGACCCCGGAACTCCGGGCGTTTTATCCGACCAATGTTCTGGTGACCGGGTTTGATATTATTTTTTTCTGGGTGGCCCGGATGGTCATGATGGGGCTGGAATTTACCGGAGAGGTTCCGTTTCGGGATGTGTATATTACCGGGCTGATTCGGGATGGCGAAGGGAACAAGATGAGCAAATCCAAGGGGAATATTTTGGATCCCTTGGATTTGATCGATGGTATCGATTTGGAGTCTTTGGTTGCCAAGCGGACCCGTGACATGATGCAACCTCACCTAGCGTTGCGGATTGAAAAGGCGACACGCAAAGAGTTTCCGCAGGGGATCCCCGCCTATGGTGCCGATGCCCTCCGGTTTACCATGGCGAGTTTGGCGACACAGGGGCGGGATATCAAATTTGACTTGGGAAGGATTGAAGGTTACCGGAATTTCTGCAATAAGTTATGGAACGCCAGCCGGTTTGTGCTGATGAACACCGAGGGGAAGATCAATGCCCCCCATCCTGGCGACTGTTTTATGTCGCTGGGTGATCGTTGGATTTTGGCCAAGTTGAAACGGACCACGGGTGAGGTGACACGCGCCATCGAGGACTACCGGTTTAATGATTATGCCCATCATGTGTATCAATTTTTGTGGGGTATTTTTTGTGATTGGTATTTGGAGATGGTCAAGCCGGTCATTTATGACGAATCGGTCGCGGAGTCGCATAAAATAGCGGCTCGTGGGACGATGCTGAGGGTATTGGAAGAATCGCTGCGGCTGTTGCATCCGCTGATGCCGTTCATCACGGAAGAATTGTGGCAGCGGGTATCGTCTTTGGCGGGTTGTCCGGGAAAGACGATCATGCTGGCACCATGGCCGGAGGTGGTGGTGCTGGATCCCCAGGAGGAGGCGATTGAGAAAGAGATGGATTGGGTCATCTCGGTGGTGACGATGGTGCGGACGTTGCGTGCCGAATTGGATATACCGCCGGGTAAACCCTTGCGGATGGTGGTGATGGCGGGCGACGATGTGATCTGTCGGTTGGAAAAACATACGCGGATTTTGTCGGTGTTGGCCCGTTTGGAGGGTTGGTCGCGGGTGTGGGAGGCCCCCGAAGGGGAGAGTGCGACGGGTGTTTTGGAAGATTTGCGTCTCTTCATTCCGTTGACGGGGGTGATGGATATCGGCTCGGAAATGGTGCGTTTGACGAAAAGTTTGGAAAAACTGGAAAAAGAACTGGAAACGGTCGAAAAGAAACTGAACAATCCATCGTTCTTGTCGCGGGCCAAGCCGGATGTCGTTGAGAAGGAAAGGGGCAAGCAGGTGGAAATCAGGGAAAAACAAAACGGTTTGCGGGAGGCGTTAGGACGGATGGAAACGATGAGGAGCGTGTCACGATGAATCCCCCATGGCTGGATATTGTTACGATTGCACTGAGTCAGGACATCGGTCGCGGGGATCTGACGACCAATGCCCTGGTTTCTCCGGGTCAGAAAGCGGAAGCGGAATTGGTGGCGAAAGAAGATTTGGTTGTTTGTGGTCTGCCGGTGGTTGCGGAGGTATTTCGTGCGGTGGATTCGCGGATTCGGATGTTGCCGGAACGTCCCGATGGGGAAGGTGTTTTGGCAGGTAACCGGATTTGCAGCATTCATGGACCTGCGCGGGGTATTTTGGCGGGCGAACGTGTGGCGTTAAATTTTTTCCAAAATTTGTCTGCGGTTGCGACGCTGACACGGCGTTATGTGGAGAAGGTTGAAGGGACCGGTGCCCGGATTTGTGATACGCGCAAGACGACGCCGGGGTTGCGATTGCTGCAAAAGTATGCGGTACGCATTGGTGGGGGGCATAACCATCGATTTGGATTGGATGATGGCGTATTGATTAAGGAAAATCATATTGCGTTGGCTGGCGGGGTTGCTTTGGCCATCAAGAAGGCCTACGACGCGGTGAGTCATTTGCATGGTGTGGAAATTGAGGTGGAAACCCTGGATCAACTCCGGGAAGCCCTGGATGCGGGGGCACGGATTATTTTGCTGGACAACATGAGCCTGGAGACCATGGAGAGGGCGGTGGCCATTGTGGGTGGGAAGGCGTTGTTGGAGGCCAGCGGCAATATTACATTGGACAATGTGCGGTCGGTTGCCGAAACGGGTGTCGATTTGATTTCGGTGGGGGCCATCACCCATAGCGCGGGAAGCAAGGATGTCTCGCTGCTCGTCACGATGTAACGACCCCTTGTTGGCCCTGTTGCAGGGACGCGGTGGAGAGCCTGTGTCGGGGGTCGCGATTGGGCGAGATCTTGGCATGACTCGGGCTGCGGTGTGGAAGCGTATCCAGGTGTTGCGTTCGGCGGGGTATAAGGTCAAATCGATGGCACGGCAAGGCTATGTTTTGGACGAGATTCCTGACCTGTTGACCCGGGATGTCATGGAGGGATGGCTCACGGGGGAGATTTTTTTACCGGAGAGGTATCATTTTTTCCCCAAGTTAGCCTCTACCAATGCCTTTGCGGCGGAATTGGCGAATGCGGGTGTCCCGGAGGGGACGGTGGTGGTTGCGGATAGCCAGACCCATGGGCGTGGCCGATTGGGTCGGGTATGGGAATCGCCGTCGGGGGTGAATCTTTATTTTTCGATGATTTTACGTCCTGCGGTCTCCCCCCGGCACACCGCCCAGATGACGCTGATATCGGGGTTGGCGTTGGCGGAGACAGTGGCGGGGCTTGGTGTTACAACGGCTCAGATCAAGTGGCCCAACGATCTTTTGTTGGATGGGGGGAAACTGGCGGGTATTCTGACGGAGATGGCTGCGGAGGATGATCGGGTTCATCACGTTGTGGTTGGCGTTGGCATCAACGTGAATGGGGAGATGGGTTCCTATTCGCCGGAGATTCAGGTTGTTGCACGCTCGTTGCGGGATCACTTAAAAAAAATGACCTTGCGGGCACCCCTGCTGGCCGATTTTTTGGGGCGATTTGAACGATGGTATGGACTCTATCTTGCAAGTGGTTTTGCACCGATTCGTAAGGCGTGGATTGCCCGTTCAGGAATTCGAGGTAAGCCGGTGCGGTGCAATTTGCTGAAGGAGAGTTTTTCTGGAGAGGCGGTGGACATGGATGATGAAGGGTTTTTATTGGTTCTTCGTCATGGGGATCAGGAACTTAAGCGCGTCATGGCAGGTGACGTTACGCCACTTTAACCAAAAAGTCAAGATATCATGCTACTTGTTATCGATGTCGGCAATACTAATGTTGTTCTTGGTGTTTACCAGGGGGAAGAGCTGGTCCGCCATTGGCGTTTGGCGACGTGTGTAGCGCAGACGGGTGATGAATATGGCATTTTGATTGTTAATCTTTTTCATTTAGCTGATTTGCAGACCAAGGATGTGGAAGCGGTGATTTTGGCGAGTGTGGTACCACCGATTCAATCGGCTTTGGTTCGGGCACTCAAGAGATACTTTAACATACAGCCGTTGATTGTTGGGCCTGGGATCAAGACGGGGATTACGATACGCTACAACAATCCGCGGGAGGTGGGGGCGGATCGCATTGTGAATGCGGTGGCGGCGTTTCACATCGTGCAGGGTGCGGCGATTGTTGTTGATTTTGGGACGGCGACGACGTTTGACCTGGTTGGCCCGACGGGGGATTACATGGGGGGTGCGATTGCGCCGGGGTTGGGTTTGTCGATGGATGCGTTATCGGAGAAGACGGCCAAGCTTCCCCGGATCGAGCTTGCCAAGCCTAAGGTTGTCATCGGGCGGGATACGGTGGGTTCGATGCAGTCGGGTCTTTTTTGGGGGTATGTTGGTTTGGTGGATGGGTTGATTGACCGGATGATTGCGGAGTCTGGTTTTTCGCCGGTTCGTGTGATTGCTACGGGTGGGTTGGCGCGATTGATGGCGACGGAGAGTGCCAGGGTTGAAACGGTGGATGAATTTTTGACATTGAATGGTCTGCGTTTGTTATATGAGCGGAACTGTTAAAGGAAACCAGAAGTGTCTTCACGTGTTTCTGGCATGATGGGAATATTAGCCTGGACGATGGCGGTGTTGCTATTGATGGGTAATCTGGGCTATTACAGTAAATTATGGATGACACAGCGGGTGGAGGGGGATTTGTGGACGGGTCCGCTGATGCCGGGCAAGAGGTATGGGTTACCGGAGCTTGGTCAAGCGCGTGTGTTGGGCAGTCCAGAGAAGAAGGGTGACGTTGCCTCGGAGATGAGCCAGGAGGTCAAGCCCCAGGAGGTCAAGCCAGTAGCACCGTCGCCTGAGGTGTTGGCCGAGGTTGTGGTGAAAGAGGAGGTGAAGCCTCCTGTTGCGCCGCCGGTGGTGTTACCGCCGGAGGTCAAGGTAGAGGCCAAGGGCGGTTTGGATGGTGGTGTTGGATCGGGGGGATTTGTCGTTCAGGTTGGGAATTTTGTGCTTGAGATGGGGATGGACAGTTTGCTTGCGCGGATGCGTGAGAATGGGATGGATCCTCAGATTGGGATGAAAGAGGAGAGTATTCGTTTAAACAATGTGCAGGCGGGCCCCTTCAAGAAGATGGAGGAGGCCAAGGTGATGGAGACGGTACTCAAGAGCAATGGGTATGATGTTGAGGTTGAGGAGACGTGGGAGGGGTACATCATCTCGTTGAGTCGTTCGTTGCTGTTGGGATTTGCGGTACACGACATGGAGAAGGCGCAGTCCCTTGGGATTACGCCATTGCGCATGGTCAAGGTTGAGGCGGACATGCCGGTGAAGAATTTATTTTTAGGTCCGTATCCATCCAAGGACGAGGCGCGGAGGGTGAGTGAGCGCATTGCAAAACTGGGGTTAGCGGTTCCGGTGATCAAGGCGTGGGGACCGAATGTGATGGGCAAGATTATAAAAGAGTGATTTTTTATCTGGGAGGGTTGACAACGCGCTCAATTCCTCCGAGTATCTTGTGCTTTAAGGCGGGGTAGCTCAGTTGGTTAGAGCAACGGATTCATAATCCGTGTGCCGGGGGTTCAAGTCCCCCCCTCGCTACCAAATAAAAACACAAACAAAAATAAGTGTTCGGTCTACCACAGTACCGAGCAGGGGCAGGTCGATGGATGGATTGCTGCCATGGGCATTCATCATCGTCATCTTGTGTCCCATGGGTTCTGATGGACATTTTTTGATTTCATTTCACCACGTTCGCGGTTCAAACTCCGGTTCGTTGGCCAGGGCGACCGTTTCTCCCGACTGGACGATCACGAACAGTCCCTGATTGCGGGCGAACTGTGCTGCCTTGTCCTCGGTGACGATACCTGCCACAGCCCCGACCACTTGGCAATCTGCATAACGGGGAAAAAAATCCTTGAATTGTTGCAGACGGTTGAGATGATCGCGAACATCAGCCACAGTCAGGGTGCTTTTGACCTCTACCAGGACCGCCACATCGGTATTGACCACCAGGATGTCAATTTCCATGTTGCGGCCATCGTCCAGATTCGCCCGGATCCGCTGATGGACCTGATGCACCGGGATTCCCCGTTCGGCAAAGAGGGTTCGGCAACCGGGAGCCACCAGATTTTCCACGAATTGCCCCCATTTGCCGCTCAGATTGCCAACTTGTCGGGTGACATCCTTGACCAAGCGGTCCGTCTCCCGCATTTGTTCGGAGGTTTCTTGGATTCTTCGGTCCGTCTCCTGAAACTTTCGGTCTGTCTCTCGCATTTGCTCGGCGGTTTCCTGGATTTTTCGGTCTGTCTCCCGCATTTGTTCGGAGGTTTCTTGGATTCTTCGGTCCGTTTCCTGAAACTTTCGGTCCGTTTCTCGCATCTGTGCGGCGGTTTCCTGGAATAATTTCCAGACATTCTCAAAAGTGGTGGCGTTCGACATAGGAAACTCCATGTTCATGAAGGCACTTGAAGTTACAGAAGAAGCAAAAAAAAAAATTAAAAAAACTTCCAACAGGGAACCTTGATTATCATCGCAACTGTTTCACGGATAGGTCCATGGCTATCGCCAACTTTTCCAAAGTAGGTTTCCGCAGTTTTGCGTTTAACTGCTCCATCTGCGATAACGCCGCCTGGGTGATCCCCATTCGATCTGCCAATTCTGCCTGGGTTAAGCCCAGATACTCTCGCCAAGCACGAACCAGGGAGACTCCGTTCAACAAGGTCGCCTTAGCCACTGTATGCGGTATGGTATGTTCCGAGGGAGAATGGACGGTAGCAACCTCAGGGAGCAACCTTTGAAAATCCTCATAGGGGATGACTACGAAAGCTGGTTTGCCATCCTGCATGATGGTTTGGTATTCAGTAAGTTCGCTCATTACGCTTTTTGACCTCTTCGATGCTGATAATCTGGACACTCTCATGAACATTGAACAAAACCCGCCAACGCCCAACACGCAACTGATACCCATATTTGTGACGAGTCAAGGATTTCACGTTCAGGCAATGGGGGAAATTCTGCAATGTTTCGACACCAGCCACGACCTCATGCCGGGTTTCAATATCCCGGATTTTTCGGGTTTGACGCAAAGCTTTGGGCATCCATTCAAGTTTGTACATTAGTCGATCATAAGTTAACAATAAGTTCATGTCCACGCATTTTTGGAATGATGGTGTCCATTGAGTGTCCATTTTATAGTCCAATATTGACCAACAATGGCCACTTTACATTTTGTAATGATCTGTTTTTGCATCTATTGACCAACAAAGACCACTTTTGCAAATGGATTCATAATCCGTGTTCCGGGGGTTCAAGTCCCCCCCTTGCTACCAAATTTCGATGATATGGGAATTGCAATGGGCTTTAAGCTTTTTCTATTCTCGCAACTGGATCACTACGAAAGCTGGTCTGCCATCCTGCATGATGGTTTGGTATTCAGTAAGTTCGCTCATTACGCTTTATGGCCCATTATTGGATGATCAAGGCTAGCTACTTGGTTCAACCCCTGATCAACCGGCTTCGGGACCACATGTTGGATTACGGAATCATCCAAGCGATAATGGATGGTAGTGGCCGAAACGATGATCGAGGCCTTTTGCGGAAAGCGTAAGGTCTTCAGGAGAGTTTTGACAAGGAAGCTCGATCTTTTGGAACTAAGACCGTGGATAAGATACTAACAGCTATGCCGTGCCCATGCCTTTGCCCATGGCGTATGATTTGCTTGCATAACTTGCGGTAACGACAGGCTTTTGTGTTATCTGTTGTAATTTTTGTGCTAAACGATTTGCGGATTGCATTTCCATAATCTGATCTAGCATCTTCCCGCTCTCTCCAAGGTGCGGGTTTTTCCACGTATTGATGGAAGTGCTTTCTCCGATAGTGTCTCTCATTATTTCTTTGAAAATGGCGTTCTGATCCGTTTGGATATTTCCCGTTCTACTGGGTGCATTCCCACTAGATATTTCCCTATGCAACGGACTTTCTCTGAAGATTCTGGTAGTGTTTGCAATTAGATCTGTCATATCAGGCACACCCTCAGATGGTTATAGAGGCACCAGCTAATTGATACATAATGGCGTTACGCGAGCAATTCACGTGCCATCTTTTAGAGTGCCGGCGGATTTTTTGTAATACAATAATATATTGTTGGCAAATTCGGTGTCGGATATCCCTGTGCGTTCAAGATGGCCCCCTACATGTCTTCGTATTATATCTACGCTTCCAGTCTTTGCAAGAAGTATAAAAAACATAACAAGAAGGCAAGTTCCTTTGTGGATATATTCAGATCTTTTTTGGTATATATCGTCATATAAATGTTTCATCATTTCTCTGACAAGTGGTTCGCCATTGTCCAGAGCTTCTTTTATACTGTCTGTCTTAATAATCCTTGCGTTTGAATACATCCGTGCCAATGTATCTACAAATTCATCGTTGTATGTTAACGCAGTATCGTAATAGTCTGAAATGTTGCGGTCGATATTCCGTATAGTTTGATCGTCTAGAATAAATCTCTCCAAATTATCTCTGAATGTCCTCATGGTAACTTCAGAAAATTCTGGCTTACCATCATTAAAATGAGACACCTCCTTGTTCTGCACTGTGTTCTCTTTAACCTTGTTCCCTTGTTTCTCTGTCCTGATGTGTACCACTTCTTTGGGTGGGGCTTGAACTTGTCGTTTCTGATTTTTTTCATCTAAGGAGAATCTTATTCTGGATAGTTCTGCATCAGCCATTTTTATCAGGTAGGACACTTGTGCTAATTGATTCATATTCCCCTCCCCAATTAGGCCAGAGCGGGCCATTTGCACAAATTTTTCTTTCACCCCAAACCAAGCATCTTGGAATGTAGATCTTATAGTCAGCACTATTTTTAGAGAAGAAAACCGTGCGTACTCCATTTGGCCACTTTTTTCTTCGGACACCATTAAGAAAAATTTATTTATAGAAACGCCAAATCTGTCCTGCTCCAAAGATTCATTATGAGACAATTGCAATGGTTCAATGAAAAACTCTCTTTTTAAAAGCTCAGCTGTTAGTGCAATATCATCATGAAACATTAGTACAACACGAATGGACACCACGCCTTCTACCTCTGAAAAACTATTGTACGACACGATGTCCTGTGACAAGGATGACCTTAAATCTCCTCGCGTCATAAGGCTGCCAGATATAGAGTCTGTTGGAATTTCAGATTTATTTAAAATTTCTTGTAAGACGAGGACAAGCCGATCCTTATAGAGACGAAAAGTCTCATGAGAGCCGTCAAAATCATCGAGGATTTCGTCTATTTTTTTTTGGTCCATCGACATATTAACCCAACTTTCGCAGTATTCTTCACAATATGGGCGTTGAGTTGATCGGTCAGTACTCTCATGATTCCGTCGGAGATTTTCTGAAACCCAAGGGCACGGAGAAGAATAACAATTTCACCAGCGGTGAAAAGGCTGCGGACGTACCCTCGGATGACAACTCGGTCAAAGCAGGAGTATTGAAATTTGATATTTGATTCGAATTATTTCAAAAACGACTCCATGATACTCCCTAGGTCGGTTGAAGGCATCGTGCCTTGAAACGTTTTAAGATTCAATCCGTTTGCATGTAATTCACTTTAGTTAGTCAATCCTAATTTTTGCATCAATTCAAAAAAATTGTTCTCGTCATTGTTCTAAATAAACATTCATTTTATATTATGCCGCAATAAAGTTACATTTTGTCTGCAATTCATGGTGGTCTTGTAAGTTTAAAAAATAAGAAAAATAAACGGCAAAACCGCCATAGATTTGGCATCGCCTAGGCCGCACACCGCTTCAGGAGAGAATGAATATGTGAGCAAGCAATCTCCTAAGGTGCTAACGCAAAGTTAATGCCAGTTTTTTCTTCCTGTCGTTTGGTCTCTACAGGGGGCGTTCCCATTTTCTGGGTTACACATAGGCAGTTAACACAAGGGTGTCCCTATCGAAAACATCGTCCGGCCCTATCCATTTAATGAGAGAACCCCCGGTTCTGCCGGGGAGGCAGAAAAAGTTTGACATTTCCTGGAGTCCACCGGGAGACTCATCTGTCGTGGGCCGCCAAGCGCATGACATTGGAGAATCCAGATGGACAAAACTCACAGTTTGTTTCGACGGTCGGACGGGACGAATCAACGATTCGTGCGTATATCCGCCACCAGGATAAGGAAGATCAATGGCTGGGGCAATGGAGCCTGTCGAGGTAATCTGCCGTCTTTAAGCGGCCCGTAAACGTAGGGGCCGCGTTAGCGACCCCAAAGGCCGCTTTGATCGGCTCACAAAATAAGGCTCCTGGCTCTGCCGGGGGATATTTACAGATGGGTGCCCCATTGCCATCAGGGTGCTAAGACGCCGCGCCAGCCCATTCCCAAGCCGTTGGCTTCAGCGGGAATGTTGGCCTTTCTCGCAGACTTCCAGAATGCTGATGGTCTTCCACTCTACCGGATGGAATCAGTTCTACAACGGTCCAGGGAAAGCCTCGGCCAACCTCTATAGCCTCATCGAAACCGCCAAAGCCTCATGCCTGGAATCCAACGTTTATCTCCGCAAGGTTTTCAGCGAAATTCCAAACGCCACTGTTGTTGAGGATTTTGAAGCTCTTCTTCCCTGGAACGTCCAAAAAAATCGGAAAAAAGCAAGTCGCCTTGAGAACGGGGTTCGTTCGGCACTTACGAACGTTACGCTCAAAACTTAGACGATTGGTTGCCGCGCTAACCGATCAGAGGCGCGTTGCAACATCAGGGCACGGCCATGAAGACCATCGCGTCCCTGGGCGGCAAGTTGGCGGGTGAAGCTTGGTTTGCCACGCAAAGAGCCTGTTTCCCCATTCCGATCCCCCAGAGAGGCCAAGCGGACCGCTTTGAGCCACGGGGAATGGTTCTCTAGGAGTTCGGCCCCTTGATCGCCGGTTTGCGGTCCACTCGGGGCTGGAGTACCCACCTTGACGTGAAAAACCGCAACCGCTTCCTTGCCGGTGCTGTCCCGTGCCAAGACCTTGATGGCGATATCGGCTTTGATTCCAGAAGGGGGTGTGCCGGAAAACTTGCCGGTAGCGGCATCAAATTTTAACCATGTGGGCAGGGCTTGACCATCCGCCTGCTGCGCCGACAGTTGCACCGATGCATTGCCGTCGGTGTGGGCAAAGGCGGTGGTGGGGACGGAAAAATCGACATTGCCACCACCGTTTGAAGAAATATCGGGAATGCCGTCAGCTAGGAAAAGTCCCGTCTGGCCTGCTGGAACGCTGGCTGGAGAGGCAGTAACCTGAAAACCGCCGCCAACGGGTGCCGAAGTGGCTGGGGCGGCGGGAACCGGAGCGGCAGGAACTGGAACGGTAGCAGGAGCCGGGGCAGTTGCGGGTGCCGGAGTCGCAGGAGCCGGGGCAGTTGCGGGTGCCGGAGTCGCAGGAGCCGGGGCAGTTGCGGGTGCCGGAGCAGCAGGAGCTGGAGTAGCGGCAGCGGGAACCCGTGGGCTAAATGGCAGCGGTGAACTGGAAAAACTCGAAGACGCACTGGAAAAACTCGATGTCAGACTGGAAAATGACGGCGTTGGTGGCGGCGACGCTGGCGTTGTTGACAGTATTGTCGGTGCCGAGGCAAAAGTGACGATAGGGGCTACCGGGCCACTGTTCATACTGGAAAGGTTGGAATTTCCAGGATTAAAGGTAACTACCGGTGCTAGGTTGGCACCGGGCGGTGGTGGCGGTGGTGGCGATGGTGGCGATGGTGGCGATGGTGGTGATGGCGGCAGTACTGGCGTGGGCGCGGGGCTGGGTGGAGCCGGATTGTCCGTTTTGATCGTAAAAGTGCCTGTCACAAACGCATTGGAAAGATCCGTTGCCGTTACAAGAACACGCACGACCGCGCTACCGCCTACAGGCGGCTGGCCACTGAAGGTGCGTGTGTCGGAATCAAATGTGAGCCAAGTCGGAAGTGCCCCAAGATTATCGCTTTGGATCGCCGTGTAGTGCAATATATCCCCGTCATCACCGTCCTGAAACAGGTTGGCATCCAACGAAAACACCCTCGTCCCAGAGCCAGTCCAGACTTGATCGGGGATGGAGGTTTTCAACGTGGGCGCATCGTTGCGACCATCGATGGTCACCGTAAGCTGGGCGGTATCGGTCAGACCACCCGCATCGGAAACCGTATAGGTAAATACGTCGGTCACCTGTTGGCCCGTTATCCGCAGTACCTGAACAGTTGCATTATTGTCATCAACAATATAGGTATAGCTGCCGTCGGCATTCAGGGTCAGACTTCCATAACTCCCGGCCAAAGCCATACCGACAGTTCCCGAAACACCACTTGCGGCAGCCTCAGTACCGGTACGCAAGGTGACGACGGTTTTGGTTTCCCCTGTAACATCCACATCCATGTTATTGGTCAATACATTGCCCGTCGCATCGCTGCCCGCCGTGGCATTGGCGATTCCCCCTTTTTCAATCGCCGTGGCAGTGTCGTCAACCCCAACCGGATTATCATTGCTCCCGTCAATGGTGATGGTGAGTTGGGCGGTATCGGTCAGACCACCCGCATCGGAAACGGTATAAGTAAACGCATCAGTCACCTGTTGGCCCGTTATCCGCAGTGCTTGAACAGATGTATTATTGTCATCTACTGTATAGGTATAACTGCCGTTGGCATTCAGAGTCAGGCTTCCATAACTCCCGGCCAAAGCCGTACCGACCGTTCCCGAAACCCCAGTCGCGGCAGCCTCAGTACCGGTACGCAAGGCAGCGACGACTTGGGTCTCCCCCGTGACATCCACATCCGTGTCATTGGTCAATACATTGCCCGTCGCATCGCTGCCCACCGTGGCATTGGCGATTCCCCCTTTTTCAACCGCGATGGCCGTGTCATCGACACCAACCGGAGCATCATTGCCCCCGTCAATGGTGATGGTGAGTTGGGCGGTATCGGTCAGACCACTGGCGTCGGAAACGGTATAAGTAAATACATCGATCACCTGTTGGCCCGTTATCCGCAGTGTCTGAACATGTTTATTATTATCATCAACAAGATATGTATAGTTTCCGTCGGCATTCAGAGTCAGGTTTCCATAATGCCCAGCCAAGGTCGTACCGGCAATTCCCGAAACCCCGCTCGCGGCAGCCTCAGTACCGGTACGCAAGGAGGAGACGGTTTTGGTTTTCCCCGTCACGTCCACATCCGTGTCATTGGTCAATACATTGCCCGTAGCCTGGCTGCCCGCCGTGGCATTGGCGATTCCCCCTTTTTCAACTGCAAGGGCCGTGTCATCGACACCAACCGGAGCATCATGATTGCCTGTGATGGAAAAAATCGCGTTGGCATCCTGCGTGGCGGTGCCATCCGAGACACGCACGGTAAAAGTTTCGGTCACACGTTGATTGCTGTCGAGGGCTTGGGTATCGGCATCGGCATTATCCAAAACATAGCTGACTACACCCGTGGCTACCGCGAATGTGGCGGTGCCGTAAGTCCCGGTTTTGGTCCATGTCGCGTGACCATCGGCGGTACGCCAGCCATGGTTGCCAAGCCAAGCTGTGTCATAACTGACCGTACTGTTGGCATCCACATCCCCCTTGGTCAGGATTATACTGGAGGCCGATATGCCCACCGTCGCGTTGGCAGTACCCCCCGATTCCATCAACGGTGCGGTGGCAGCGGCTGCGGTCAGGGTAGGGGTATCGTTCACCGAGGTGGATACAACGGTTGTGGTGGCATCGGTGACCGCTGATGCGATACCATCGCTCACGCTGAGGGTGAATGTGGTGGTTTCGGTTGATCCTGGTGTCGCGCGGTTGACCGTGGGTTGATACGACAAAAGCCTGATGGCTGCCTGAATATCGGCTGGTGTGGCGGCTGTGTGGGTATAGGACAATCCGCCATCGACCGTGGAAAACCCGGAAGCGGTCAATGATGCCGCGGTAAAAACCCCCTTGGCTGCGGTATCTAGCGTGATGGTTACCGTCTCTGAAGCACCCACATCCAAGTCATTAATCGTGATGCCGGAAAACAGATTGACGCTGATCGCATCGTTGGTGGTTTGACCCGCTTGCGTGCCACCGATGGTTGGGGCCACATTGAAGCTACCTGCGGTAATGCCGTTGCCTGCCAAGTCCGCCACCGCAACCGCTGCATCGGCCCCGGCAGCCCAATCTTCGGCGGCGGCCAAATTATAGGTCACCAATCCTGTGGATGCCGTCCCCTCTTTGTTGATTCGGGATGAGAGAGCGGCTTTGTCTGCATTGTTCAACACAACGGTAAAACGGGTGGCACTCGTGATTTCTACTGGGCTGGAGGTTAGCGTATAGGCGGTAGAATCACCGGAAAGGATCAGTTTGCTCACATCAATGTCGTTAGTCGCCCCCGATTTTTTCAAGAAACCGGTGCCGGTAACGACCAGGGTGCCCGTGTTGGCGGCATAGGTGGCACTGGTCAGCGTCGGCACGGCAACATTGCTGACGGTGATGGTGTTGTTAATCACATCGGCCACGTTGACCGATCCCTCAGCCCCGGCGGCCCAATCTTCGGCGGCTGCCAGATTATAGGCGATGGTATCGACCGAAGTGAGACCATTTTTGTTCATGATCTGATTGAGTGCCGCCTTATCCGTGCTACCCAAAGTGACCGAAAAGCTGGTCCCTGAAGTGACTTCCACATTGGCAGAATCCGCAGTCAAGGTGTAGGTGGTCCCTTCGGCGGTCACCGTGAGCTTGGTGACATCCACATCATTGGTGGCACCTGATTTGCTTAAAAAACCCGTTCCGGTAACCACCAGGGTACCCGTAGCGGCGTTATAGGTGGCACTGGTGATGGTGGGTACAGGGACATTGGAAACCGTGACACCATTGGTGGCATCCACGATGTTCACCGCTGCCGCCGCTCCGGCGTTCCAATCTTCGGCGGCTGCAAGATTATAGGTCGTCGCACTCAGAGAGGTGGTGCCAGCCTTGTTGGCAATCAAGTTGATTCCCGCTTTATCTGTGGCGGACAGGGACAGGGTGAAAGCGGTTGCGCTGGTGATCTCGACATTTGCTGTATCGGTCAGGGTGTACGTAGAACCGCCCTCACCGGTAAACGTCAATGTATTGGCCACAATGTCGTTGGTCGCCCCAAATTTTTTAAACAGGCCCGTACCTGTAACCACCAGAGTGCCGGTCGTGGCATCATAGGTGGCACTGGTGATGGTGGGGGTGGCTACATTGCTGACGGTGATGGCATTACCAGCCAAATCGGCCACATTGACGGCTCCATCCGCCCCGACGGCCCAATCTTCGGCGGCGGCCAAGTTATAGGCGATGGTATCCACCGAACTGAGGCCATCTTTGTTGACAATCTGATTGAGTGCCGCTTTGTCGGTACTACCAAGCGTCACCGTGAAGCTGGTGCCGGAAGTAATTTCCACGTTGGCGGAATCGGCGGTCAAAGTGTAGGTGGTCCCTTCGGCGGTCACCGTAAGCTTGGTGACATCCACATCATTGGCGGCACCCGACTTCTTCAAAAAGCCCGTCCCTGTCACCACCAATGAGCCGGTATTGGCATCGTAGGTGGCACTGGTCATCGTTGGCACGGCTACATTGCTGACGGTGATGGCGTTGTTGATCGAATCGACCACGTTGACCGAACCCTCAGCCCCGGCGGCCCAATCTTCGGCGGCGGCCAGATTATAGGCGATTGTATCGACCGAATTGAGGCCGTTTTTGTTGACAATCTGATTGAGTGCCGCCTTGTCGGTGCTACCCAAAGTGACCGAAAAACTGGTCCCTGAAGTAATTTCCACGTTGGCCGTATTGGCAGTCAGCGTGAACGTCGTCCCTTCAGCGGTTACGGTCAGTTTGGTAATATCAATATCGTTGGTGGCACCCGATAGTTTCAAGAATCCGGTCCCGGTAACGACCAAAACGCCGGTGTTGGCATCATAGGTGGCACTGGTCACCGTTGGCGTGGGAACATTGGAGACGGTGACGGTGTTGGTGGCGTCGGCGGTATCGCCCGTCGTAACCTGGGCGTTCCAATCATCCGCCGCCGCAAGATTATACGTGGTGCTGCCGGTGGAAGCCGTCCCATTTTTGTTAAAAATCTGGTTTAATGCCGCGAGATCGGTGGCGTTGAGGGTGATGCTGAATTCGGTTGCGGAAGTTAGTTCCACATCGGAGGTGGTGAGCGTATAGGTTACCCCACCCTCGCCGGTCAGGGTCAGTTTGCTAATGCTGATGTCGTTGGTAACCCCCGCCTTGGCAAGCATGTTGGTACCCGTAACCACCATCACGCCGGTTGTGGCGTTATACGTCGCGGAGGTGATCTTCGGGGAGATGGAGACTGTGACCGCATTGGTGGCATCGGCAATATTGGCCGCCGTCTCTGCCGCCGCCAGCCAGTCCTCCGCTGCCCCGATATTATAAGTGCTGCCACCCGCTGAGGTGGTGCCAACCTGATCCAATAAGGCATCTACGCTGGTTTTGTCCCCCCCGGTCAGGGTGACGGTAAAGCTGGTGGCAGAGGTGATCTCCACGTCCGAGGCACTGGTTATGGTGTAAGTTGCGTTCCCGGTACCGCCAGTCAGGGTAAGCTTGGAAATGTCGATATCGTTACTGGAACCATTTTTCTTGAAAAGGTTGGTCCCCGCCACCTGCAAAACGCCAGAATCCGAATCATAGGTGGCAGACGTGATGGTGGGTGTGGCCACGTTGGAGACGGTGATGCCGTTGCCCGTGGTATCAGAAATATCGGTAGCGGTGGTGGCACCCGCCATCCAGCTATTCGCCGCTGCAAGGTTATACGTCGTGCTGTCGCCGGAAACGGTGCCATTTTTATTGAGCAAACCGTGGACATTCAGTTGGTCTGTCGCCGACAAGGTTAGGGTCAAGGTGGTGGCACTGGTCACTTCCACATTGGCGGTATCGGTGAGGGTATAGGTTGCCCCCCCTTCCCCAGTCAGAGTCACCTTGTTGGCGACAAAATCGTTGGTGACACCACTTTTCCTGACAAAATTGGTACCAGTCACGACCAATGCGCCGGAACTAATATCATAGGTCGCGCTGGTGATGACCGGGGCGGTGACATTGCTCACGGTGACGGTGTTGTTGCTGTCCGCTGTGTCGCCCGCAGTGACGTTGGCATCCCAATCGTCTGCGCCGGACAGATAAAAGTTTTGGCTCGCGGCAGAGGCGGTCCCGTTCAGATTGAGGAGACCGTTGACGTTCAGCTTGTCGGTGGCATTGAGAGTCACGGAGAACGTTGTCGCATTGGTTGCGGTGACGTTGGCCGTGGTGAAGGTGTAAGTATTGCCACCATCGCCGGTTATGGTCAGATTGGAGACCGTGATGGTATCTCCGGTGGTCATATCGGCCCCCGTGACCGTCAGAACGCCGGTAGATGCATCATAGGTGGCCGAGGTCAGAGAGGGGGGAGGAGAAACCACGATGTTGGAAGCGATTGCCGTGGAAGATGCCCCAGTACCGTCCCAAGCCTTGACGGTAAAGGCTTGAACCGTCCCCGTGGTCGTCGGAGTCCACACCCACGATTCACCCGTGGAGAGCAAGGTCGTCCCTGGTGTTACCGCCGAACCTCCCTTGGTCAACGTCCCATGGCTGACCGCTTCGACACGGAAGGAGAGTGTGTCGCCTTCAACATCCGCCTCATCCGCGACCCCGGCTAGAGCGGCATAGGTAATGGTATAAGCGGAATTTTGTATGGCACCCGTCAGGTTGGTGATGGTGGTCAGGGTGGGAACGTCGTTGACCGCCGTGGCGGAGACGGTGGTCTGTACTGCCGCGCTGGAGAGCGCGGTACCGTTGTCTTTGGCCTTGACTGTAAAGGCATTGAGGGTGCCGTTGGCATTGAGTGCCGGGGTCCAATAGGCGTTATGGGTGGCATCGATGGTTTCATTGGTACCTGCGGCATAGTCCGTGGCTGCCCCGGCATTGGCACCAATTTTCAAGCTTCCCGTACTGACCGCCTGGACCACAAAAGCATCCACGGTGCCATCGACATCAGCCTCATTCCCCTGCCCCTTTAATTCGGTCAAAGTCAACTCCACCTGAGTGTCTTCGTTGGTGGTATCGATGACGGTGGTAAAGGTGGTTAGAGTCGGTGCATCATTAACTGCGGTGACGCTGACGGTCGTTTGCACCGCCGTCGTGGAGAGACTAGCACCATTATCCTTGGCCTTGACCGTGAAAGCATTGAGCGTACCATTGGCATCCTGAGCCGGTGTCCAATAGGCGTAATGGGTGGCATCGATGGTCTCATTGGTTCCAGCGGCATAGTTTGTCGCCGCCCCGGCACTGGTGCCAATCTTCAAGCTTCCCGTGCTGACCGCCTGAATCACAAAGGCATCCACGGTGCCGTCCGTATCGGCCTCATTCCCCTGGGCTGTCAATTCGGCCAAAGTCAACTCCACCTGGGTATCTTCGTTGGTGGTATCGATAGCGGCACTGAAAGTGGTCAGGGTTGGCGCGGCGTTGGCAGCAGGAACCCCCGATGTGACAGTCACAGACGATGCGGATGGTCCGGTGATTTGGAAAGTGAAAGTACCGGTTTCACCCGCAGTGTAGGTTGTTACTACGCCAATGTAAGAAGTTCCAGCGGTCAAGCTCTTGTTGGGGATACGTGACAGTTGGTTAGTTTGACTTGTGGCGTCATCATTTACAAAAAAAAGATTGGTCCGGGAATTGGCTGGGTCAAATGAATTCTGGTAGATAGCAAGGAAAGTATCACTGCCAGACATGCTCGCTGCCGTTGTCTCCAGGGTGAAGCTTCCACTCTCAACTGGAACAAAGTAAAACGCAACGTAGTTATAGTCACCAACAGATACTTGAGAAACACTCCCACCGGCATAAACGCTACCCCAATAAATGTTATCAATATCGTCTTGCGTCCAAGGCCGTTTAAAATAATCGACAGCGGTCAAAGTTCCGTTATACGCTTTTGTATCCACAACAAGAAGATGACTGTAATCTTCTCCGAAATGGAGTCCTGCAATGTTGATTGTTCCCGTGTAGGCCTCCAACGTCCAGTTACCGCCGATAACCCCCGTTCCGGTGTTGTCCGTGGAAGCAGACACATCCGCGCCTGTCGCTATTGCCAGGTCGGTGATGAACTGTCGTCCTTCTGTCCCCTTGGCCACATCACAGCCATAAAATAGCATATCTCCCCCAGCATGGAGCGCGTGTCCGATCTCGGCCAGTTTTGCCCGTGTCTCCGGGGTGGAGAGGTTGGTATTGGTCACGGTATCGGTTCCAAGGTTCAAGACCCCCTCAGACCCATGGGAGAGTATATGAATGGCATCATAGCCGGTGTGGGTCTCAGCCCATTGGGCTATTTGCGCCAGTCCGCTTTGTCTCCCATCAATCAATTCGATTTCAACACCGATACGGACACCATCGACCAGTTTTTGATAATCGGCTACCGACGTGTCGATGAAGGCCACCTCTTTTTTGCCACCATTTTGGCTCGGCTCAGCATCCCGTACCTTGGTTGGAGCAGGCACATCGGGAATCAACGCCTTGGCCGTGGCATCAGTTGGGTGATCCGATGGATCGTTGGCATGATCCACCAGATCGACTACCCCAGCCCCATCAAACATAATGCGCGGCTCCAGGGCTATGATCGTGGGAACATATCGGTTGCCACGGCTGACGCTATGGGACGGGAACTGTTTGGTCGTCATGGTTGCCTCACATGTGAGATGTGGATTTCATGGATCATTCCCATCAAACCTTATTCACTTACAGGCGATTATAGATATCATATAAAGATTTTAATCACTATGAAAGGAAAAAACAATAAAAAAATAGGCATCATAACGCCTGATACTATTCAAACGGTATGCTAGAATGATTTTGATGTAAAATACCGGTCATTCGGTCCGGTGTTTCATGCGTGCTTATTCAAATCATATTTCACTGCGGCCATGATCTCAAAACTTAATAGACTTTGGTTGTCAAACAAGAATTAACAATGGTTTTCTGGTAAAAACGTCAGGGGAAAGAAAGATTCCCCTGACGACGATTCAAGATCCTTGGGATGGGGGAGTCCATTGCCATGTCCGGTAGAAGGAAACGACATGGTTGGTGGGGACAAATCCCAGGCGGGTGTAGAGGGAACAGGCAGGATTGTCATCCTCCACCATGGCAATCACCGGGGTATCCAAATGGCTGGCATCGGCCTGAATGGTACGGATAAGGGTGGATCCATGTCCCTGACCGCGAAATTTCGGCAACAGGGTAATCTCCATCAAGCGCATTTGGGCACCGGGTTGACGGAGGATATAGAGACGCCCCACCACCTGGCCCTTGTAACGCACCAAATCCAGGAAGGCCCCCTCATAACCCGGCCCCCGATAGGCACTCTCCTGAAAGCGGCTTTGCATACGTACAAAATCCAGCCGTTCCTCTGGCGACCACTCAGGTTTATGAGATACCACCTGCATCACCCCACGGGTGGTGGCAAAGATGGTCAGAAGCACCTCTTCGTCCGTGTTCGTCACCGGACCCAACGCATACCCATGGGATGCCAATTGCTGGCGATAGTGTCGATGATCCACGGCAATCACTGTGGCCTATAGGGAAAAACACCATCCAAGGCGATACAAAAATTGATCACCAGGAAGGGTTGCCGGTTTTCGTGGCTAGCCGGGATTCCTGAATTTTCCTGCCCCCCAACCTCACTCAGGGCGTTGGAGGCCAGTGCATTGCCGTTTGGTACTGTTTTGGAGTAGAGAAGTTCCAATGTCGGTGGTCCAGCCGCGACAAAAGTCGCCGCAGCCAAAAATTGGGAAGTTGGAACGGCCCCGGTGACCGGACCTGATTTCCCCCCCGCCGCTTCGATAACGACGCTATGATTGTGTTGGGGCATGAATGGGAACGCGATGGTAACGACCTCCTCTCCGACCGTACTTGCAATGGATCTGGGGGTCAAACCCGGACCCGTACCGCTTCCCATAGGGACTCTCCCCTGGAGGTCTGGAAGCTTGAATACCTGCCGTCCATCTCCCCCAAACCGATTGCCAATGATAGCAAACAGTACTTGATTTTGACTGATTTCCATCGTGCTACCCGTGCAATAGGCCCACCCGTATGGAGCAAAATTGTAGCCGAAAGGGCGAATTTCACCAATGTATGGCTCTGCCATGTGGATTTTCTCCTGTATTGGATCGTGAAAGCCAAGTGGCTCGCGTTGGTTCAGGACTGAGGATAGATACCATTCGTGCAGATAATATAGGTCATGACCAGTGAAGGCATGATATTATCGTGGAAGTAGGGACTTGACGAACCACTTTCGCCGATGGTCTGGTTCCCCATCGTACCAGGAGTAATCACCTTCCCCGTCGTGGTATATAGCTTGAGCGTGGTGCCAGAACCCGCACCGATGGTCATGGTGTCTTTGGGCGTGGGAGCGGGGGAAGTGGCCGGAGCGATGGAGACACTCAACGTATGATTATGGGCGGGTATGTTATCCTCAACCAGTTGTACACCTTCGCTCCCCCCCTTCGCACCAAGGGGATAGAGGGGCTGCGCAGGCGCGTTCAGGTTATTGGATAGGGGGACACGACCGCGCAAATCAGGCACGGCAAATGTTGTCGCACCATCCCCACCATAAATGATACCGATCAAGGCATACAACGCCCCGTAGGTACTGATGGATTGCAGGGAGCCATTACACATAAGCCATCCCTCAGGGGCAAAGTTCCCAGCAAACAGTCTAATTTCTCCAGTAAAGGCGTCCACATCCATAATATTCTCCTCAATAGAATAGGCTATACAGTCCATTCTGAAAGTTTATATTTTCAAGGCCTTCGATTATTGTCTTGACGGATAAGTTCCGCTCAAGGCGATAATATAGTTAATGGCCGTATAAGGCTGCATGTTGGAATGGGCTGCACTGCTCCCTGAGCTACCAATCATTCCCGCATTCATGACGGCCTGTTGACTACTCTGGGTCGGGGCCGTGACATAGGGACTGGCTCCAGAGTTGGGAACCGTGGCCAAGTAGTTGTTTGCGGGTAAGTTGGTGGTTCCAGTATCGGGAGCGACTTGCACGTCATGGGTATGACTGGGAATCTGGGTCAGCGACAACGATACGGTAGGCACCCCTCCGGTGTTTCCCTGTGTGTAAGTCGAATATCCCAAATACCCGAAACCCACCATGACGCGACCGCGCAGATCGGGCAGATTGAAATTCGTGCTCCCTCCCCCATATTGGATCCACAGCAGGGAATATAAGGCTTGATTCTGAGAAATAGGTAATGATTTGCCATCGCATATGGCCCATCCGTTCGGAATAACACCAAAAGAAACAGCCCGGATTTCACCAAGAAAAGGGTCAGCCATCAATCAATCTCCACTTGTTGGGTCGATAGGGAATCAAAAACGAATAGGTTCAACTGAAGACCGCCTGATAGATGACGTTCATGCTATGGTCATGGTGATCGGGGTATTTGGCTCCCACCGCTTTTTTTCGACCGTGCGGCGTGATAAACAGCGTACCGCTCCCCAAAATGGCATGTGTAACGGGGTAGCTGTTCTGCTCGATGGGTGCGCCGTGATCACCCTCAAGAAAAAGGGTAAAAGGTTGTTCCCTGGTCTCCATGGAGGTGCCATCTGGCATGGAAAATTTCCGTCTGGCCCGAACTTTTCCCAACTTAACCTCCACCAAAGTCATCGTACAGGTCGTGTCGTCGCTCACCCTTACCTGAAAGGGGCTACCCACATGATCCTGGAAATGATCATGCCTCATGGTAGAAAGGACGCATTGATCGTGTTGCAACGTCTCATTGGACATACCCAATTCTCCCTGGCTGTGTATGATAAAATAAAATAAACCAATGATATTGAATGATTATTATTAGCGGAATTCATGATTATAAAAACATAATAAAAATCTATATTAAGATTATTCAGGATGTTTGTCAAGGAGCAGAGGATTGCCGATTCACATTTCCCACTCGCGGACCAAAACCATGAGGATAGAACGAGTTACGCTTTCCAACAGGGAACGGGGGGTCGCCTGAAGATGAACTTGGCCAGCAAGACGAAGGGGCGGCCAGCCTGGGGGTGAAATCGCGGTCAAACGCAGGCGAAATAAGGCCACATCCGGTACGGCGACATTTTGTTGCATGGTGACTGCAATGGGGCCACCATAAATCGAAGCCAACAAAGGTTCGTCCAATTCCGGCAGACCCATGGTATCGATGCGATCCACCTGCAATGGTACGGATGGAAATTCCATCGTGTTGGGGATGAAATAACCCAGGGAACCCGTCTGCAACCGTCCCATCGCCTCTTCATCCAGATAAACTTCCACCACCAACCGTCCTGAATGAACCAAAGTACCCAAATGCGTCCCCGTCCTGATCCATGTCTGGGTGGCCAGATCCGGGGGAATATCCAAAAGTTCACCCGCAAAAGGGGCAACCAGGGTAAGACGGTCTTCAGCCGCTTGTAGCCCTTCCAGAGTCGCGGTAGAACGCTCCTTTTCCCCATGGATTACTTTGGCCTGCCGTGCCCAACCCAATTCCAGGCTGGCGGCATCCAGTTGCCAGTTGGACCCTTGCAACCGAACTTGGGCCAACTGTTTCTGCCGTTTGATCTCTGGGGAGACGAGAACAAACAATGCCTCACCCTTTTGAAACGTTGTTTGGCTTGGTGGTGGAAACCGTTCCAAACGGGCCGCTTCCGGGACATAGATGCGTGTCATCCCCTCCGGTTGTGCGACAGCGGGAGCAGTGATATGCCGTGAAAGCGGGGTAACGAGAAAAAAAAGAAACACGCCGAGTAGGATCGGTAGACGCCAATGCGTGGTCGCCAAACGCCTGAGCCGGGACCAAGCGATGATCTCGCGCCAGACCGGCAATACCACAAACCAACCAATCTCGACCGCAAAAAGAAACAACCCCACAATCTTGATGAAAAAATGATAGACCAACAGCGCGATACCCAAAAACAGTAGCAAACGATAGATCCATGTGGCCAGTGCAAAAAGGATGAAAAACCAACGTATTTCAAATGTTATCTCCTCCGGTGGTGGCAGTCCGGGAGAAAACAGCCACTCTCGCAAACGCCAACGCGCCATCGCAAAAGAACGTTCGTGCAGATTGGGCATGTCCAGCCAATCCGACACAATAAAATAACCATCAAAGCGCATGAATGGGGAAAGATTGATGGCCAGTGTCGTGGCCAGGGAGGTGGTGGCCAACCAAAATGCCACCTCCCGACCGTTGCCCTGGGGGAAAAAACTCCAAGCCAAAAGTGCCAAAATCGCCAATGCCCCTTCGGCGACGATCCCCGCCCGGGCAATCGCCAACCGTTTATTGCGATCTCCCAACTTCCAGGCTTCCGTGGTATCGGTATAGAGCATCGGCAGGAGAACCAGAAAGGCGACCCCCATGGTGGGAACCCGGCAGCCATGACGCTTGGCGGTATAGGCATGGCCCAGTTCGTGGATGCTTTTGACCATGATCAAGGCCAGACCAATCCCCACCAAGCCATTTTGTCGCAGATGGTCCAGAAATGCCGCCTGAAAAGGATCCCACTGACGTAACAATAAAAATAGTGCCAAAAACCCCGCACCGCCCATCAGCCAGAGAAATCCCCGACTGAAAAAAAACGCCACCCATGGGAGACTGTATGTCAGAAAGCGGTCGGGTCGTACCAGCGGAATCCGAAAAAACAGATAGTGGTGCAGCAACCAAGTGAGCCACTGTCCCCGACTCGCCTGCGCCATGTCGGCCAAAGTGCGGCTGTGTCCCGGATGGTGCAATCGCAACAAATGGTTGGTGGATAGAAAATGTGCGGTTTGTTCCACATCATCCTCTTCGATGGCGAGAGGGGTTTCCTGACGGATCCGCGCCAGCACTCTCTGGGCATCCCCTTCGTGCCAGCGAGAGAGGATTTCAAACATCAGCCAATTGATGCGAAAAAACTTGTTTCTGGAGGAATCGGCCAGGGTCCAGACAGGAGAACCATCACGGGCAGGGGGGGCCGAATGGATAGTCAACTCCTCCCGCATGGCTGGCAGACCGCTATTCACCAGCCGACCCATTGACGCATCACCGCCAGGGGACGGCGCGCCATCCACCAAAAAATCGAGACTTTTTCCCCCTCGATGCGGGCCATCCCCTTGAGGCCCAGGCGTGGTGGCGTGGCACCGGACAACCATGTTGCCCGCAATTGATGCGCCATCGTCCCATCAGGTCGGGTGGACGCTTCAAAGGCCAGAAAACGCATTCGCGCCGATCGGGGATGCAGCGGATCGACGTTAAGAAACAGCGTCACATATGCCCCCGGTTCCAGGGGGATCAGGTTGCCAGCGGAAAGCCAAGCTTCAACCTCGGTTTCTCGCTCTCCGGCCACCATAAGAATTTTTTCGCCCGTCACCACCGGACGGCCAATCCATCCCTGGGGATCGCTGAACAGGGCAATCCCCTCCCGGCTTGCGGCCACCCGGCTTTGTTTCAGCAACGCCTGCAAACCTTCCGCCTCCAACCGTTTTTCTTCCACTTTTCCGGTCAAAATAGCCAATTGCCCCTTGGATCGGGGGTCCGTCAAGGCTTGTTGCGCAGTGAGAAAATATTCCGATTCGGCAATATCCAAGCTTTTCAGAGCGACTTCCAGTCGGCTGTTGAGGTTGGTATCGTCAAGGTCAAACAGAGGCTGACCGATCCGCACCGAGTCGTTGGGTTGGACATGAAAGCGCGAGACCACCCCATCCATGGGTGAACGGATCACCTCCGGTGTCACCGCAACGATTTCCCCCGGTGCCAAAGCCGAAAGGGGAATCCGAATGGATAAAACTGCCAGCAGCAGAATAGGTATGGCCAGCCAGTTCTTTCGGGAGGTAAAACGGGACCACCAGGGAGGACGTTTTTTGGCGCGATGCAAAGCCCATGCGTGTCCCTGGATTTCCGTCAGATGCTCCAGGAGTGCCAGTTCATTTTCATCAAACGCCTCATCCCGTGCCAAAAGGAGCCAACCCAGGGGAATGCCGTCATTCCTGAGGCAAAAAACAACCCCCTTTTGTGGCAACCACTCCGACCATTGATCCTTGAATTCCCCCGGCACATCATGATCGGGGAAAAGAATGGGTGCCGGGATATCGGTTTGGCTGATGGGGGTAAAAAGTAGCTGCAACCACAAAACAAAAGGGATCCTGGGATCCACCTTTGGAACACCAGAGAGTGCCCTGACCTCCCCCGAAGCATTCCACAGCACCGCTTGGCGATAGGGGATCAAGGTGTGGCTTTCGTTGACCAGAACAAAATAGAGTTCTTCGAGCGTTCCGGTTTGACGCACCCGCTGGCCCAATTGCAGCAGAACCACCAGAGGCGAGGCTTGGGGCGTCACGGCGTCAAGGGTACTGCCGGATTGGCCGGAGGGGGAATGGCCCCCGCTGGCACATCCAGAATGACACGACCGCTCATGCCAGCCAGCAGACCTTCCGTATCTCCGACAAATTCACCCGTTATTTTGATCGACTGGCTCACCGAATCGACACGCGCCCCAATCCGAATGACCTTGGCGGCATGGTCATGTCCGGTTTCATCGCCACGCAGAACAAATCCAAGTCCCGGTTTAATCCAGGCCAGCCAACGGGATGGAGCAATGAATTCAACCTCCAAACGGCTATCATCAAGAATATCGAGGATAGGCTGTCCCGCCTGAAGATACTGATGTTCCCGCGCCTTCTGTTCCGCCACCCGACCGGAAAACGGTGCCACAAGGAGGCATTTGGATACCGTTGCATCCCACAGGCTCTCTTCGGCCCGCGCTTTGGCGGCTTCGGCGACACTGGTGGCGACTTCCAGGTTTCCCATGGATTTCATTTCCGCCAATCTGGCGTTGACCGCTGCAATTTTCTCCGCCGCCGAGCGCGCAGCCCTGGCTTTTTGCAGTTGCGCCTGCTGGAGAGAACAATCCAGACGTATCAGGACATCACCCGCCTTGAACTGTCCCCCCTCGGGAACGCGAATTTGCAAAATTCTAGCAGGCAGTTCGGTGGCCAGGGTGGTATAGTTGCGCGGCAGAATTTGTCCCCGCAAACTTTCAGCTCTCAAAGCACTAGGCTGGAAAGGATGGCTAGGCGGCAAACCCCCGTTTGAGGCATCATCCCGGGGATGCCCATCCTGAAGGATCTGCGCAGAGGCCGCCACGGCCAAACTTCCAGAGAGGGCCACCAGCACCGCCAGAAACAAGGCTGGTACCAGGATAAAACGTCCCCGGATCATGGATGACGACTGGTCACGCTTGAAGAGACCCATTCGTCGTCCCCGACACGCAACCATTGGCCATCGGGGCTGAGTTCCATCACCGTGAAGCCTTCACCGAACACTGGTGTTCGTACCTGTTCATGCTGTAACCCCGGACCACTGCGCAGGATGGCCTGAGCGGTTACCATCACCCGTTCTCCAATTTCCAGGATGGTGGCAGCAGGGGCGGAAATGGTGATGAATTCCGTTGCAATCCACTCGTTTTCCCCGATTCGGGACCAGTCGCCATCCGAATGGACTGCCAGCACAGTCACGGTTTCCCCCTGGGGAATGATACGCAGCCTCTGATAATGTTTGCCAGGGCCTGACCGAACGTTGATGTTGCCGCGCACCGTACCGACTTGTTCCACCGCCGAAGTGGTCATGGCAGAGACAGTGTTGTTTGAAGTGGTTGCGGCGGGGACCGAACCTTTTGTTGTGGGCGTTGGAACAGAGGTGGCTGGTGCGGCGACCGCAAAAATCGGCTTGGAGCGGGTGGCCGCATGTGGAAATTGCCCCCCCAGCCAATTTTCTACCCTGTCGGTGAGATCTTCTAGTTTGCCTTCGCCGATGGAGCCAATATCGGGATCTTGTCCGGTGGTGGCCATCATCCGTCCGAGGGCATTATGGGACAGGGCCAAAGCGTTATAAAGGCGCATTTCGGCAAGAATGGCACTGGTTTCGCTGGCGATTTGTTCCAATACACTCTGGGCGTCGTTTTCGGTCCGGTTGCTGGTGTGACGGACGATCTGTTTTTCCACATCGAACAACTCGCTGGAACGGCGCAACTGCACCTTGGCCTGATCAAACTGATGCCAAGCGACGTGGACCTGCGCAAGTAACGCCATACGCATAGCCAGCCGCTTGATTTCCATCACTTCTTCGTTGGTTTTGTTATAGGCCAGTTGATCCGGGGCCGATAACAGGCCCAGGAGGTTCCAGGTGACCTTAACGCCAGTTTCGTACCAATCTTTGTTCAGGGTATAGGCATTGCTATCCCGTTTGCGTGAAGTACTTAACGTGATACCGGGGAACAATTTGAGCAGGCCTTTGCGGCTTTCATCCACGACAATGCGTCCCTGATAGGCCATCTCCCGCATGTCGGGTTGGCTCATCAGGGCCGACTCTTCCATTCTTTCCAGAGGCATCGACCATTCTGGAACCTGAAGTGGCCCCTGGGGGACTTCTAGGGTAAACACCGTCCCTGGAGGGAGGGTCATCATGGCGGATAAATCCACCTTTGATGTGGCCATTTCTTGTGCCAGGGATTCCAGTTGTCTCAAATTTTCCAACAGGGATTTACGAAAACGCAGGGATTCCAACGGCGAACGCAATGCGCTGTCCTCGACCTTTTGGGCGTCTTTCAAAGCCGATTCCGCCCGAATGATGGCCGCCTGGACGCGGGGTTGCAGTTCCTGGGCGGCCAGGGCGCGCCAATAGGCAGAGCGAGACTCCTGCATTAAGTTTTGGATGACCTTACGTTCCCGCTCGTGAGCAATGAGGCGGCGATCGGCGTTTTGGCGGGCGTTGAAGTAGCTGACACCAAAATCCAGGATGTTCCAAGTGAGATCCAAATCGGAGGTGATGTGTTCCCGATCTTGGGAGGTGGAAACTTCCAAAGACTGCTGACCGGTGAGCATGGAACGACTGCTGGAGGCACTATCGTTGGAGCGACCGGAATAGGCACTGCTGGCCGCCAGCTTCGGGAGAAGTTCAAACTTATCCAGGCTGGAGAGATCCAATGCCTGTGCCTCTTCCACCACCTTGACCCGATGATCCAGATTAAAACGCAACGATCGGGCAACGACCTCCGCCAATGTCAAGGGATGCTGAATCGGCTCCACATGGCCGAACATCTGCGCCAAATCCTGGGTACGTTGCTGATTCAACGCATCGACATTCAACGCTTGTGGCGTGACCGAACAACCGGGAAGAAGCAAACCGCAAAGTGCCAGAGTGCCAAGAATCCGGCGTCGTGACATCGATTTTTTTATGGAAGGCATCAGAATTTTTCCTACTTGTTATGATGATGGTTACGATAAGCGTTTTCCGGCGCGAGTCTGATTGAACATTCATGTGGGCAAACAACGACAAAACTACGTAAACAACAGGGAGCAGGTAGCAGTTATGGCGGAATCATTTCGTGTGTTATCAATGTCATCATTGGCAAGAGTGTCGGCGTACAGCTTAGGATAATTTTGAGGAAGAACGCAACTCCAATAACGGCATTACGAAAACTGGTTCATCATATTTACAAAAACAATACTGTCATGTTATAAAACATTGTGCCATTATCTTGCATTTTTTCCTCTAATGCAAATAAATTATTTCCTGTAATATCTCACCGTTAACCAATCCTTAGATCTTGAATATCATGACATGTTAAAAGCAAATGAATGAGGCAACGCGACGTTGGTTCCTGGCATATTGATCTCGCTTTGAGCGATGGTTTCCCGGTTATCCACCAGCCGGCCAATCAACACATCTTCATGTTAAACGCCATAAGGATGCGAACGATGCATATCATGCGAGGAAACGATGCAGGGAGGGTGACGCCTGGGCTGGTGAAAAAATGGCCGAGGCCGGTTTGTCTTTTTAATTGGATGTGTTGAGTATCCAAATTCTGGATGCTCAATCCTTTCGATGAGGTATTCGCTGAACCTGAGTGTCATGGCGTAAACAACCCGTAATGGTCCTTGGCAATCAAGAGGAGCCAAGGACCATTCGTGCCACCAACATCAAGCTATGGATTTTTCTATTTTACCGCTTGGGGACGTAATAATGGGTGCAGTGACCGAGAAACACGTCGGCGGCTTCCATGAGTGTTTCCGATAGAGTCGGGTGGGGGTGAATGGTCGCGGCCAAGTCATAAGCGGTCGCCCCCATCTCCAACGCCAATACTCCCTCGGCAATCAATTCTCCCGCGCCACTCCCAACGATCCCGACACCCAATATTCTTTCGGTCTCCGGGTCGATGATCAACTTGGTAGACCCCTCGGCATGGCTCAATGTTTGCGCACGACCCGACGCCGCCCATGGAAAACGGACCGCCTTCACCGTGATTCCCTGCTTCTGGGCTTCCGTCTCTGTCAACCCCACCCACGCCAGTTCAGGATCGGTAAAGGCGACTCCGGGAATTCCTCTGGGATCAAATTCCCCCTTCTTGCCCGACAACACCTCCACCGCCACCCGCGCCTCATGGGAAGCTTTGTGCGCCAACATCGGACCACCGACCAGATCCCCAATCGCCCATATCCGAGAATCCCCGGTACGCATACTCCGATCAACCTTCACAAAACCACGATCCAGTTCCACCTGGGTGTTCTCCAATCCCAACCCCTCCGAATTGGGGATCCGCCCCACACTGACCAATACCCGGTCAAACACCTCCGTCACACTGGCCCCCCCCTTGTCGGCAAACGTCACCCGAACCCCCGTATCCTCCATGACCACCTGGGTAATCCGGGTCTCCACCATCACTTTCTCCGCCCAACCATCGATCCGTTTGGCCAATACCCGTACCAAATCCCGATCCGCCCCCGGTAGCAACCCCGGCGTCATCTCCATGATGGTCACCCGGCTCCCCAAGGCGGCATAGACCGAACCCAACTCCAACCCGATGACGCCACCACCGACCACCAACAACCGCTCGGGGATCTCTTCCAAGGCCAAGGCACGGGTGGAATCCATGACCCGTGGCATATCCCATCCCAATTCCGTCAGGGGACGTGGCCTGGACCCCGTGGCCAAAATGCAATGATCATAAGTCATCTCAACCCGTTCACCATCCACCTTCTGAATGGCGATGCGATCAGAAGCGAGGAATTGCCCCTCACCCTGAATAAACGTCACCCCGCGTTTTTGACATTGCGACCCCAAACCCGATGTCAACGAACCCACGACCTTATCCTTCCAGGCGCGAATCACCGCAAGGTCAATCTCAGGTTCCGCAAACCGAATGCCGATAGCCGCAGCCCCTTTGGCTTCAGTGATCACCTTGGCTGCATGTAACAACGCCTTGCTGGGGATACAACCCCAATGCAAACACACCCCACCCGGATGGGCTTGTTTATCCACAAGGGTGGTGCGGAATCCATGATCCGCCGCCAAAAAAGCAGCCGCATAGCCCCCTGGACCGCCACCGATAACCACAACATGTTTGGCTTCGTTCATGATAAAAACTCCTCCGCCACGCGCTCCTGAAGGCTAAAAAATTGGGTGCTAATTAAAGATGCATGATAAAAACAAGTCATACCTTATCCGAGAAAACATCGTCCAGGGACTGGGCATCCACAAAGCGAAGACTCCACTCTTCCAAAGCAAGTGGTTCAGCCTCGGCGATTTTTTTATTGGCCCACGCAGGCACAGCACCAAAACGGCGTTGTAATTGGCGTGTCAACATCCTGGCCTCGACATTCCGATGCTCTTGCACCAAGCGATGCTCAAACTTCGGCAAGGAAAAAAGTTTGTCATCGGGTGTTGCATCCAGCATAAACTCGAACCATTCTCTCCCAAGCTGTGTAACATACTCCGGTGTGATACCTTCCATCTCTGGACTATTCAATGCACCTTTCATCTTCAACCTCCATAAACCGATAATAATCCGACCAAATGCCTCGGAGAGTTTGAACAACCCAGTGTGTTTGATCGTCTCAAACGCTTTCTTTTGTTCATCTTGGCGGCTGGCGAAACATTTTAAAGGGGCGTTTCGGACTTCGTTCACCAATTCGTTCAGAAAAATCAACCGAACGACGCCGCCACAAGTGGGAATGCACTCATAGACACCAACCGGCCCAACAGGCTTGAAAGAATGTCTCATCAGAAATTCTTTCCGGGACGTTATGGAGCTGATGATGACACTCCGTAGTTGATGACGTTTCAACTTTGCAGTTTTCAAATACAGATGGTCGTATATTAAAAGCTGCATGAGGGCATCTTCGTTCAAACTTTCGGTAATTTTTAACTCTATCAAAATCTGATCGACATCAAGATCGTGTAGTCCATCCGCCAATCGCAAACGTTGTTCTTGGGTCCAGCCCTTTTCTCCAACTTTTTTCCGCTGAATCAAGATGAGATCCGCTACGGGCGGGGCAGGAACAACAGGAACTTCCATCCGCACCTCAATGCCAACGGGATCCAGCAACACTTTCAGTGTTTCGCCGACAAGGCGATGCCAATAGGTCTTTCCGTCTTTTTCCAAGTTGATTGCTTCCCACACCGATCTGTTTGTAAACAAATCCGCAAAACGGCTTCATCGATGATGACTCTACCCTTCCAACGACAAAAGCATGGGTTCTTCCAAAGCTTCGCAAAGCCATCGGAGAAACCGGGCACCATCCGCTCCGTCGATGACGCGATGGTCAAACGAAAGGGATAGCGGCAGCATTAGCCGGGGTTGAAACGTCCCCTCCACATGAACCGCCTCCACCACACTCCGCGACATCCCCAAAATCGCCACCTCTGGATAATTAACAATAGGCGAAAACCCAATCCCGCCAATCCCCCCCAGGTTGGAAATGGTAAAACATCCACCACGCATCTCTTCCAACGGCGTTTTCCCCCCCCGTGCCGTCTCCGATAAAGAGGCCAACGCCGCCGACAACTGGGTCATATTTTTTTGATCCACATCCCGAATCACCGGGACAATCAACCCACGCGGGGTATCGACCGCCACCCCAACATGCACATAGTGTTTCAAGATGATTTCATCACGCGCTATGTCCAGCGACACGTTAAACTGGGGAAACACCTTAAGTGCCGTGGCAACGATTTTCAACATGATCGCCGTCATGGAAAGCTTGCCACCTCCCCCCTTCAACACCCTAGGAGCAAAACGGTTACGGACCGTTTCCAATCGGGTGACATCCGCCTTGTCATAACAAGTCACCTGAGGCACCGTGTTCCAAGTCGCCGCCATGTGGACCGCCGTGGCACGACGGACATTTTTCATCTTTTCCCGTTTGACCTGACCCCATTGGCCAAAATCGGGCAATTGGGTGTGCATGGGAACCCGTACGTCCCCAACCCCAGACGCCGCTGGCCCGACACCCGCACGGCTGCGCTCCTTAACAAAAGCCCGGACATCTCCAATACTGATGCGTCCCCCAACCCCCGATCCCACAACCTCACGAATATCCACCCCCAATTCCCGCGCCTCCCGCCGCACCGACGGTGCCGCAGGGACCGGAACGGTAGAACGAACTGGTAAGGGCGGGGGTGACGCGACGGGTTTCTCAGGAGGTGGCGCAGCAACGGCCTCGCAGGGGGGGACCGCCACCGAAACGGCAACCTGGGCCTGGGGAGGTGGCACAGCAACGGGTTGAGCCGGTACCGAAACCGTTCCCCCGGCTCCTTCTGCCACAACAAACAACGTCTGGCCCACAGTGATATGATCCCCCGGCTTGACCTGTACTGTTTCAATGGTCATGTCGCCATCCGCCGGAACTTCGACCACCGCTTTTTCGGTTTCCACCTCCAAAAGAACCGCCCCCTGTTTGACAAACATTCCCGGGGTCACCAAAACATGGACACAATCTCCCCCCGCAATGTTTTCCCCCAGATTGGGCAATTTAAATTCCGTACTCATCAACGCTTCTCCTCGCCTTGCCAGTGGATGGTCACCAGGGTTTAACGACTGATCGGATCGGGCCGTTCGGGATCGATCCCCAATTGATGCATCGCCTGATGGACAACCGCAATATCCAGTTTCCCCCTGCGATACAGGGCACTCAAGGCCGCCAACGTGATATATTTGACATCCACTTCAAAAAAATCACGCAACGCAGGGCGTGAATCACTACGGCCAAACCCGTCGGTCCCCAGACTGACCATCCCTTCGGGTACCCATTGGGCCACCATATCTGGGAGGGTGCGTACATAATCGCTCGCCGCAATCACTGGCCCTGGATATCCTTCCAGACAACGGGTCAGATAAGGTTTTCGGGCAGGTTCCGCAGGGTGCATACGATTGAACCGTTCGGTCGCCATCGCCTCCCGATGCAACGATTTATAACTTGTCACGCTCCAAACATTGGCGGCAACCCCGTACTCTACCAAAAGTTCCTGAGCAGCCAAAACTTCGTTGATGACGGCACCGCTCCCAAAAAGCTGGACCTTGCAATCCAATGTGGTTTCCGGCGTCGGCCTGAACAGATATAATCCTTGCAAAATCCCCTCCCGTACCCCTTCCGGCATGGGAGGCTGGTGATAATTTTCATTCATCACCGTCAGGTAATAGTAGACATCTTCCTGGTTGACGAACATGCGCCGCAATCCGTCTTCGATAATCACCTCCAATTCGAAGGCGAATGCGGGATCGTAGGCAATCAGATTGGGTATGGGCAATGCCAGCAGATGACTCTGGCCATCCTGATGTTGCAACCCTTCTCCAGCCAAGGTCGTCCGTCCAGCGGTCCCGCCGATGAGAAATCCTCGGGAGCGCATATCCGCCGCCGCCCAGGCGAGATCGCCGATACGCTGAAAGCCAAACATCGAATAATAGACGAAAAAAGGGATCATGGTGATGCCATGATTCGCGTAGGATGACCCGGCAGCAATAAAAGAACTCATCGCCCCCGCCTCGGTGATCCCCTCTTCCAGGATTTGTCCGTCGCTGGTTTCCTTATAATACAGCAGGCTGTCATGATCCACCGGCTCATACAACTGCCCTGGATGGGAGTAGATACCGCACTGACGGAACAACCCTTCCATGCCAAAAGTGCGCGCCTCATCGGGGACGATGGGGGTGATCCGTTTTCCCATCCCCGGATCCCGGAGCAATTTGGAAAGGATGCGGACAAACGCCATGGTGGTGGATATCTGACGTTCACCCGAACCGGGTCGAAATTCCTGAAACAATTCTGGCGGCGGCAGCTCCAGACGTTCCTCGGTACGGCGACGACACGGAAGAAAACCACCCAGTTTTTCCCGGTGGGTCAGGAGATAACGTGATTCCTGACTGTCGGCCATGGGTTTATAAAAGGGCATCCCTGCCACTTCCTGGTCGGACAACGGAACCTGAAAGCGGGAACGAAAATGACGCAACTCCTCTTCGTTCAGTTTTTTCTGTGAGTGGGTGATGTTTTTCCCCTCGCCAGCGGCCCCCAGGCCATACCCTTTGACGGTCATTGCCAACACCACCGTGGGTCGGCCTTTGTGTTCTACCGCCGCTTTGAATGCGGCATGTACTTTTTCGGGATCGTGTCCGCCCCGATTCATTTTTTCCAATTGTTCATCGGAATGGTGCGCCACCATCTCCATCAACTGGGGATGGCCGCCAAACACATGGCGGCGGATAAAAGCCCCCCCTTCGGCGGAAAGTTTTTGATAGTCGCCATCGACTAGTTCTGAAAGTCTTTTGACCAGCAGACCATCGTGATCTCGAGCGAACAGGGGATCCCAATCAGAACCCCAGATCACCTTGATGACGTTCCATCCCGCCCCACGAAAATCGGCTTCAAGTTCTTGGATGATCTGACCATTGCCCCGGACCGGCCCATCCAGACGTTGCAGGTTGCAGTTGATGACAAAAATAAGGTTATCCAGTTTTTCCCGGGCTGCTAGGCTGATCGCTCCCAACGACTCGGGTTCATCGGTTTCACCATCGCCGAGGAATGCCCACACTTTTCTTGCGGCGGTATTTTTCAGGTTACGATCATTCAGATAGCGCATGAAACGGGCCTGATAGATGGCCATGATCGGCCCCAGTCCCATGGAAACAGTCGGGGCTTGCCAAAATTCGGGCATCAGCCAGGGGTGTGGATAGGAAGACAACCCTCCGTTGGGATCCAATTCCCGGCGAAAATTAATCAAATGTTGTTCCGTCAGGCGGCCCTCCAAAAAGGCTCGGGCATAAATCCCCGGTGTGGCATGGCCTTGGAAAAAAATCAGGTCACCACCTCCGGGATGATCGGGTCCACAAAAAAAATGGTTGAAGGCCACCTCGTAGAGGGTCGCCGCCGAAGCATAGGTGGAGATATGGCCACCGATCCCCGATTCATCCCGATTGGCCCGCACCACCATGGCCATGGCATTCCAGCGAATCAGGCTTTTGATCCGCCGTTCCAGGGCACGGTTGCCGGGGTAGGGGGGTTGTTTTTCCGGGGGGATGGTGTTGACAAACGGGGTATTGGCGGAAAATGGAATCTCTACCCCCAGCATTTTGCTGTGGGCTTGCAAGGTATGCAATAACGCAACGACACGGTTGGCACCTTGATGTTGAAACACATGGTCCAGAGATTCCCGCCACTCTAGATTTTCCAGTTCCAGTTCATTTCCCGAAGAAATTTCATCATGTCGCGCCATCCGCACACCCCTTTTGTCTGTCGGAAAACCATAAAGATGCCTTCTTGAAATCCCAGCACTGGAAGTATACCACGCCTCCCATCCATTCTACCACACGTAAGAACTGTGATAACCTTTGAGAACATGTTAGCCTCATCTTGAAAGAACAAAAGCCACACTCAAACAATTGAGAGGAAATGCCATGAAGAAGAAAATTGCATCCCTGTTCGCCATCATGCTTTTGTCCGCAGGATCGGTCCAGGCCGGAGAGGAGGCTAGTGCGTTAGTTACCGAAAGTCAGAAATTGACCAAAACCTTCATGGAACAACTGAAGGGACACTTGGTTACGGCGATGAAATCCGGGGGGCCGATCCAGGCGATCGAAGCCTGCCATCTGATGGCACCGCAGGTCGCTGCGGACATGGCGAAACAAAGTGGATGGACCATCGGGCGCACCAGTTTGAAACCGCGCAATCAGGCCAACACCCCCGATGACTGGGAACGTGTCGTTCTGGAGGATTTTGAAAAGCGCATACAGACGGGTGAGGGGCCAGAAAAACTGGAACACCATGCCATCGTCACGGAAAATGGCAAACAGGTCTATCGCTACATGAAAGCCATCATGACCGCCGAAAAACCTTGTCTGACCTGTCACGGGAGCGATCTTGATGCCGGTGTCGCCAAGAAAATCGCGGAACTCTATCCAAACGACCAAGCCAAAGGTTACAAAGCCGGCACTATCCGTGGTGCCTTCACGTTCAAGAAGGTCATGGATTAATCCGTCTGAAGTTCATTCTAAGGTCACGGGGTAGGTCTGAGGATGCGTGATGGCCAGAATTGAAGGTTTCAGGGTCAAGAATTATCGTGCTTTGCATGATATCACCCTGGGCAGGTTGTGGAATTTGCAGCGGGAAGCCCCTCTGACGGCTATGACGGTTGTTATTGGAAAAAACGGGGTCGGAAAAAGCACCCTGTTTGACGCCTTTGGCTTTTTGGCGGATTGTTTAAAACTTGGGGTCGAAGAGGCGTGTGATGCGAATGGGCGCGGTGGTTTTGATAAAATCCGCTCCCTGGGCCAGGTAGGTCCTATCGAATTTGAAGTTTATTACAAAGAAGACGGCAATGCGCGTCCGATCACTTATGAGTTTGCCATCAATCAAGACAAGGAGGGGCGTCCCCATATCCTCACAGAACGGCTGCGACAGAGGCGAAAAGGGCAAAAACATGGAAGGCCTTTTTCGTTTCTCTATTTGACCCAGGGAAAAGGGCTGGTATGGACCGGTGAAGAAAGCTGGGCGAATGATGATCTTGAAGAAATTTTATCCCAAACACAGGGTATTGATGTCCGGTCCAAACAGGAAGACCCAAACAGCATACCAATAGAGTTGACCGATACACGCCATTTGGGGATTATCACCCTTGGCAAACTCAAGGAACATCCACGCATTTCAAGGTTCATACAATTTCTTTCTGGATGGTATCTGAGCTATTTCTCCCCGGATGCCGCCCGGACGATCCCGCTGGCAGGACCGCAAAAACGTCTCAATCGGCACGGTGATAATCTGGGCAACGTTGTGCAGTTCATGTATCGGGATCACAAGAGTCGGTTTAAAAGAATCCTGGAAAACATATCCTCAAAAATTCCTGGCATCGAGAAGATAACCCCTTACAAGGAAGAGGTGTCGGGAAATCTTTATCTGCTTTTTGAAGACAAAGGATTCTCAAAACCACTGACCCATCTGCAAATGTCCGATGGTACACTGAAGGTGTTTGCCTATCTGCTGCTTTTGGAAGATCCCGATCCACCACCCTTTCTGTGCATAGAAGAACCGGAAAACGGCCTATACCATAAACTTTTGGAAGTATTGGTCCAAGAGTTTCGGGAACATGCGGACCGCAAAGGAGGGTCACAGCTTTTTATCACCACGCATCAACCCTATTTTGTGGATGCATTAAATCCCGATGAAGTGTGGGTATTGGAAAAGGGCGATGACGGCTTTTCAAAGATTACACGTGCCAATCAATTTGACTACGTGCAAAGCATGGTTACAGAGGGTCAGCCTTTGGGTGCTTTGTGGTACAGCGATTATCTGAATACGAGGTAATCATGCATTTTGAAATCCTCGTCGAAGGGCAGGCGGATCTGACGGTACTATCGATTCTCATGGAGAAAATACTTGGCCCTTTTCAGAAACCGCATACCTGGAAAATTCACAAACATCGGGGTATCGGCAAAATACAGGAGGATCCAACCCAACCACCGAGCAAAACCGATCCAACGCTCCTTCACAATCTTCCATCCAAGCTGAGAGTATACGGCAGGGATATGGGCAAAAATGAAATCGTCGTCGTCCTCGTTGATTTGGATGATCGCCCAGATTGCAGGGTTTTCAAGTCGGAATTGACCAACCTTTTGAATACCTGTTCAAAACGACCCCAAACCTTGTTGCGCATTGCCGTCGAAGAGACGGAAGCTTGGTTCCTCGGTGATCAGAAGGCTTTGTGTGCCGCCTATCCCAATGCCAACGCTGACGTGATCGATGGATATGTTCAGGACAGCCAATGTGGTACATGGGAAAAATTGGCAGACGCTATTTATCCAGGGGGAAGTGCATCGTTGATCGCCCTTGGCAAAAGATCACCACGGGTTATGGAGCAAAAATGTGTATGGGCCAGAAAAATTGCACCTGAAATGAACGTTGAACGCAATCAATCCCAAAGTTTTCGGCAATTCAGAGATGGTCTGAGGCGTTTCATCGGCGGGAAGAAAAAAAGGGGGGGGCATGACTGATCATGACAGTCAAAGCCAACCAACCGAGTATGACTCGCCGTGGAAGGAGATCCTGAAGAGATACTTCAAGGATTTCCTGGCCTTTTTCCTTCCGGCAGCGCATGACGGTATCGATTGGCAGCGTCCCCCTGAGTTTCTCGACAAGGAGTTGGATCGGATTACGAAGGAAGCAAAGGCCAAAAATCGTCGCGTGGATTTGCTGGTCAAGGTATGGTTGCTCACCGGCGATGAACTCTGGGTGCTGAGTCATGTCGAAGTACAAGGAGACCGTGATTCAGAATTTGCGGAGAGGATGTATACCTGCCAGCATCGGGCACATGACCTCCACTGCAAGCCGGTAGTCGGCTTGGCAATTCTGGCGGATGAAGAACCAAACTGGCGGGTTTCGGAATATCGTCAGGCACTGTGGGGGGTCCGAAGTGATTTATCGGTTCAACGCAGTCAAATTATTGGATTATATGGATCAGCTATCTGATCTGAAGAGGTCCGACAATCCCTTTGCCATCATCACCCTCGTACACTTAACTGCTAAACGGACCAAGAACCATCCAGATGAACGTTTCCAAGAAAAGAAGAATATTACACGCAGTCTGTACAAACAAGGATTGAGTCGTCAGAAAATCATAGACTTATACCGATTCATCGATGGGATACTCAGTCTGCCGGAAAAACTTGATGCCCTGTTTTGGGAAGATCTGTCTCGCTTTGAGGAGAGCCAAAAGATGCCTTATGTCACGAGTGTAGAACGGATTGGGATACGGAAGGGTGAACAGATCGGTGAGGCCAAAATCTTAACGCGCCTGTTGCAACGTCGTTTTGGCATTGTGCCTGAGTGGGCCAGTGAAAAAATTGCCAAGGCCGAGCCGTCTTCCTTGGAAGAATGGGCCGACCGTGTATTGGATACCCCAACGCTGGACGAAATATTCGCGGACAAGTTATGACGAAACGAGCATTCTCCCAGGGCAATTGCATTTGAAATCCCTTGACATTAGGCCGTGTTGATATTCGATGATTTGTGACACACCCTAGAAAATTATTAAAAGAAAAAAGGGGTCTGGGGGATTGCCCCCAGGGTTTTGGTTTTGGTTTTGGTCTTGTTTTTGCTTTTTACGCGCCCTTTCTCCCGAAGCATTTTTTTTCGCGCCTTTTGTTTTTGC
>PEAO01000108.1 GCA_002753615.1 Magnetococcales bacterium DCbin2 | reverse complement strand
AAACCCTGGGGGCAATCCCCCAGACCCCTTTTTTCTTTTAATAATTTTTTTTAGGATTTTTTCATACCCCAATATTTTTCCCCAAACACCGCAATCTCCTTCAAAACCCTCCCCGCTTCCGGGATCATCGAAACCAACGCAAACGCATGAAACAACCCCTCCCAAACCCTTAATTCCGTCACCACACCCGCCAGCTTTGCCCTCTCCGCCAAAGTCACCCCATCATCCCGTAACATCTCCGTATCATCCACATGGATCAATAACGGAGGTAACCCCGAAAGATCGGCCATCATCGGCGATACCATCGCATCTTTCCACAGTTGGTTATCGGAAGCCCGATCCCCCAGATAAACCTCCCGCATCCATTCCAGTTCTTTGAGAGTGTACAATAGCTCGCTCTCGGCATTGTCCCGAATGGAGTTTCCCGAAAAGGTAAAATCAACGTGGGGAGACAGGCAAACCGCACACGCCGGCACCGCTAGCCCCGTGTTTTTTGCCCCCAACAAAGTCGTCATCACCAGATTACCCCCCGCCGATTCTCCGGCTATCATGATAGACGCTGGGTCCACCGCATGAGAGAGCAGCCAACGATAGACCTTTAAACTATCCGCCACCGCCGCCGGAAAGGGATGTTCTGGAGCCAAACGATAGTCAAACTGCAACACACGTGCCCTAAGGGCCAGTGCCAAACGGGCCACAAAAGCGCGGTGAGTTCCCAAAGAACAGTTATAGTACCCCCCACCATGGCAGTATAACACCACACGGTTGCCCACAAGGTTCCGGGGGATAACCCACTCCCCCGGAACGCCAGAACAATCCACCCGCTGAATGCGAACTTTCCGCGAAACCTTGATCCGCCCCATTCGCTCTTCCATCTCCCGCCGCTGCTGGGAGATGGGTTTTTGGTAGGTGGTCCCCTTGGTTGTCACCTTTTGCACAATCCAACGGACCAAACGTCCACGAATGCTAGGCATGGCATGACCTTTTTGCACCAGGAACCGATCGGATCAATCCATGACCGACCCAAGTTCAATGGCTGAGTTTTTTATAGTGGACCCGGTGTGGCTGTACCGCCTCCGCCCCCAAAGTCTTGCGCTTGTACGCCTCATAGTCCTGGTAGTTGCCCTCAAAGAACACCACCTTGGAATCACCCTCAAACGCCAAAATATGGGTCGCAATGCGATCCAAGAACCAGCGATCATGGGAAACAACCACCGCACTCCCAGGAAAATCATTGATGGCATCTTCCAAGGCCCTCAAAGTTTCCACATCCAAATCATTGGTCGGTTCATCCAACAACAATACGTTGCCACTGCTCTTGACAATCCCTGCCAAATGAACACGGTTGCGCTCGCCGCCAGAGAGAAATTTAACCTTCTTCTGTTGGTCCGATCCCTTGAAGTTAAACCAGGAGACAAAGGCACGCGACGAGATATCTTTGCCACCCAGCGTAATGTTCTCGTTGCCATCGGAAATCACTTCCCAAACCGATTTTTCACCATCCAGACTGGTGCGGCTTTGATCCACATGCGACAACTTGACCGTTTCACCGATACGGATGGTCCCCGAATCCGGGGCTTCCCCACCCGTTAACATGCGCAGAAAAGTCGTTTTCCCCGATCCATTACCGCCGATGACCCCCAAAATGGCCCCCCGTGGGAGAAGAAAGGTCAGATTTTCAATCAGAAGATGATCGCCAAATCCTTTGCAAAGATCCTTGGCCTCCAGGACAACATCTCCCAAACGTGGGCCGGGGGGGATGTACAAGGTGCTGGTCTCCCGCCGAACTTCACGGGATTGCGCCAACATCGCCTCATAGGAGGTGTACCTAGCCTTGCTCTTGGTTTGCCGGGCGCGGGCCGAAGATTGAATCCATTCCAATTCGGCACGCAATTTTTTTTGCCGGGATTCATCCTCCCGTTTTTCTTGGGCCAGCCGCGCCTCTTTTTGCTCCAGCCAGGATGAATAATTGCCCTTCCAAGGGATCCCCCGTCCCCGATCCAGTTCCAAAATCCAACCGGCAACGTTGTCCAGAAAATAACGATCATGGGTCACCGCAACCACCGTCCCCGGATAATCCTGGAGATACCGCTCCAACCAGGCGACGCTCTCGGCATCCAGGTGGTTGGTCGGTTCGTCCAAAAGCAACAGGTCCGGTGCCGATAACAACAGACGACACAAAGCGACCCGCCGTTTTTCACCCCCCGATAACACGTTGATGTCCGCTTCCCAAGGGGGGAGACGCAAGGCATCGGCGGCAATCTCCAACTTTCTGTCCAAATCCCACCCATCCAGACGATCAATCTCATCCTGAAGCATCGCCTGCTGTTCGATGAGTGCCGTCATTTCCTGATCGTCGGTCACTTCCCCAAAACGGATACTGACTTCATTGAACTGATCCAGCAAAGCCTTGAGTTTGCCAACCCCCTCCTCCACATTGCCACGGACATCCTTGGAGGGATCCAATTCGGGTTCCTGGGATAAAAATCCCACCCGAATGTCCGGTGCAGGCCGGGCCTCGCCGTTGATTTCGGTATCCAATCCCGCCATAATCTTGAGTAGACTCGATTTGCCCGAACCGTTCAACCCCAGAACGCCAATCTTGGCCCCCGGTAAAAAAGCCAACGTAATATCTTCCAAGATGAGCCGTTTGGGTGGCACCACCTTGGTGACATTTTTCATGGTGAAGATGTAGGTATGTTTGGTCATGGTGTTATCCCAAAAAGGTCAGCCAGTTTTTGTGATTGTCATCGCGACCTTGAACCACATCAAAAAAACGTTTTTGAATGGCTTTCGTGACCGGACCCGCCGTCCCCAGTCCGATCTTGCGTCCATCCAACTCACGAATCGGAGTGATTTCGGCAGCAGTCCCAGTAAAAAATGCTTCATCGGCGATATAAACTTCATCCCTGGGAAATCGCTGTTGGTGTATCTGATAACCCATCTGTTGCGCCAGGGTGAATACCGTATCCCGGGTGATGCCCGCGAGGGCAGAGTCCAAGGGAGGGGTGATCAGGGTGCGGTCTTTTAGGATAAAAATATTCTCCCCCGACCCCTCGGAAACATAGCCTTCGGTATCCAATAACAAGGCTTCATCAAAGCCACAGGATAACGCTTCGGTTTTGGCCAGGATGGAGTTGGGATAATTGCCCACCGTCTTGGCGCGGGTCATGGTGACGTTGGGATGATGCCGGGTGTAGGAAGATGTTTTGACCCGGATCCCTTTGTCCATCCCCTCCTCGCCCAAATAGGCCCCCCATTCCCAGGCGGCAATGCTCGCATGAACCTTGCAGGCTCCAGGATTCAGCCCCATGCTTTCGGCACCATAAAAAACGATGGGACGTAAATATCCCGATCCCAATCCGTTGGCGCGCAATACCATGAGGCAGGCTTGTTGAACCTCCTCCTGGGACCAGGGGATCGTCATCCGCATGATGTGCGCCGACTGGAACAAACGGGCGATGTGTTCCGGCAACCGAAAGACAGCCGGTCCTTGTTGGGTTGCATAGCATCGGATCCCCTCAAAAACGCCGCAACCATAATGGAGTGTATGGGTCAGGACATGCACTTTGGCCTCCCGCCACGCAACCAACGAACCGTCCATCCAGATTTTTCCATCTCTGTCGTACATAAGGCTGCTCACAGTATCATCCTTAGATCAATTAGGAATGTTGTCTGAAATAAAACACCAACCCTTCCCATTTCATGGGGCAAGGGGGTGGACTGTTGGATTCTTGACGCATAGGATGCCTTCAAATGACCCGTTGAAGCAAGTCCAACCTTGTTTTACCACGCAAAGTGCCCTCAACACCATATGTGTTGGTTTGGTATTGGTTTTGCAAGTTTGCTTTCCTGATTCCCCTCCATGCCAGGGAAAAAGGAGTGCGTTCATGAGCGAAGCCAATTCCGTATCGCCGATGTTGACCTACAGCCTGAAAAATTTATTCAGACCGGGTCATGGGGTCCAACCGCAACCCAAACAGGATATCTCCAAGTCTGGTCGCTTTGACACGACACTGGCCGACATGAAAACCGAGTCCGTGGAAAAGCAAACAGGTTCTGCCGCCAATAGGGAGATCGATGCCGCTGACACCTTCTCCATGGAATCAGCGACCGCGCATCAGGAGCCTGTCCCCTTTCCCGAGGAATCCTTGGGTGGCTACCCATCGTCCATGCAGGGGATGGAGAGTTTGTCGCCCAACCATTCGCCTTTGACGTGGCAATTGGTCTCTTCCACCACAGATGTGGAACGCAACGAAGACTTGGTGCAGACGGCGGCGTTGCCGCTAAAAGGCTATCGTATTTACTCGGAAGCGGCCAGCCGGAAAGATTGATATTGACTGGAAAATCGTCTACCAACCTTTAAAGATAAGTCGGGCAAGCTGGAGGAGTTAGGCATCATGTTTGCGCAACGTACCCATCCTGATCGTGAATTGTTTGAACGCCTTGAAGGGTTATCCCAAGAGGCTAAGGCGGAACGTCTGGAATGCGCCTCCATCTTGATGAATACCCTGATCGCCACCTTGCAGCGTTATGACGTTCCATCCGCCCCGTCGGGTTTTCTGACCGTAGATGGTTGGTTCAACCTTCTCGGTCAATGGGAAACCATCCTTAAATCCTCTACCCCACGGCAAATTGATTTTTCCCGGTCCTTTTTTCAGGAAGTTCTTAAACGTCCCATGTTCAATGTTCCCCCCCTATCTCCTCTGCTGACAGGGTTGGTGACGCTGATGGTCAACCATTCCGAATCTCTCCATTCCAGAGTGGCTGCTTGAGAAAAATTTCCCGACAAATCGTCGGTACGAAAGATCGACTGTTTTGAGGGGGGAGAATACGTGTTATTGTGTACTCCATCTGGGGGGGCCATGCCGATGAGCTGGTAGTGCCTATCCCACGATGGGTTTAGACAATTTCACGGATTTAACCATGGAAGTGGCAATCAAGCCGGATCAGTTGGGCAGGCGGCAGGCTTTCGCGCAGCAAAAACGCTCCCAGCCTTACTTTCCGGTCGCAAGTCATGCCCCTGTTTGGCGTGTTTTACGTTCCTCCATCGTTCGGGGTGAGGGGGTTATTTGCGTTGTCGGTGCCGAAGGTTCTGGGAAAAGCCTCCTTCTTCACCGTCTCCAGGGGATCCTCCCGGAAAATCGGGACATGACCCTGTTCGATACCCCCGATAACAATACCGTCCGATTTTTGGAACTCTTGATTCGTGCCATTGATCCCGACTGGGAATCCCTTTCTCCCAATGGCCTCCCTACCAGCGAAGATTTGATCGGTGCCCTGGAAAAACGTGCCCAAACCGGGAGAAAACTTCTCATCGCGGTCGATCAGGCCCATCTGCTGACCTCGGAAAATGCCTCTTTGTTGGAACTCTCGACCCGGTTCATCTACCAGGAGTTTCGCCCCCTCCAAACCCTCCTTTGCGGAACCTACGACCTCCTGGATTTGCTCGGTTCACCACCGTATTTGCCACTCGAACATCTCCTCATCGGCACAGGAGATGTCACACCGTTAACCCGCAGTGAAGTTTGGGATTATATTCACTTCCACCTTAAAAAGAATTGGGGGGACCATTATCGGGTCTCCTGGGTTGCCTGGGTGGAAATTTTCTCAAGAAGTCAGGGGAATCCAGGACACATCAATGAGATTCTCAATCAAGTCGCAGCCTTGCTTAAGGTCCGTCCGCAAAAGGTTATCAGCCGTGGCCTTGTATGCCGAGCCGTCGATGGTGAACCAGAGACGCAAGGATTCCTGAAACGGGCGATGCGCTCCTGGATTATCGTGGTGTGTTTGCTCACCTTGACGGGTTGGTTGGCAGTCCATTTTGTTCGCGGTTTTTCCCTCGATCATCTCGATGCCGTCCGTCAGGTTACCGAAATCGTTAAGCTCGAGAATGTCCTTCCAGATCCTGTTCCCCTTAAAAAAAACGACACCGTAACCCCGGAAACAAAAGAGACCCCTCAAAAACAGGAAACCACTGGGTCTTCATCGCGCGTCATCTATAGTCCGGTATCCCCCCCTGGAGAAAACAGTTCCCACACCCAGGCGGAACCGTGGGTTCCCAGGGAAAGAAGAAATAGTGCCGAAAATCGGGCGGAACACCAATCCCCGCAGGTTGAACCTGCCCCCCAAGTCGAATCATCTCCGGTACCCATCGAGAAATCGGTCCCCCCAAGCCATGTTTCCCCCAGCACCGCGATTCAACCCGCCCCACCTCCTCCCACAAAACAACATGATGGAGGCGGCGAACCGCGCAGCGTATCTTCCGTTGAAACCGTAAGCAAAGATGTCCCTGCGGAAAGAAAGGAACCTTTGCCATCTCCGAAGGTCCATGAACCCAACGCCGTGCAGGTGGCCAAGCAAACCAGCCAAACGGCCAAGATCCCCATTCCCGTTCCGGTTTTGGTTACTTCCGTCTCCCCAATCCCCATTCCCAAGCCTTGGAATAGGACCGCTTCCCGGGCAAAGACCCCGGCCAGTCCAGATCCCATTGGGCAGAGTGTCGCCGCAATCATTGAGGAAACCGCTGTCAATTTTCACGCCTCACCCACTTCTCCGCCTTTATCAAGCCCCATACCGCGGCCAACCAAGTCCAATCCCCCACCACCCAAGGTGGAATCTCCCCAGGGAATGACCAATCCTCCTCCTCCGGCTCTGGCGGGTGGTCCAAATGAGGCGATTTCCCACAAACAGCCTGTCGGAAACGTAGCAGAGGGGGCTGGTCATGGCGCAACGCCTTTGGTGAGTGAACAGACTCTCCGGGCCGCAGGACAGCTCTTTGTTGTGCAAACCGGGTCTTTCCTCAACCGGGAAAACGCCGAACGATTGGCGTCCGTATTGGCCGAAAAAGGGTTAGATCCTTACGTCCACCTACTGGTTAAAGACAATAAAAAATGGTTTTCCGTTCGTGTCAACTACCGCGATAGTAAAACGGCGATTCGCATGGCCGAGCAGGTTAAAAAAGATGTGGGTATGCCCACGCAAGTCATCGATCTGTTCTACGAATAACGGCACGAACACCCCCAGTTCGGCACTCTCCTGCGTAACATCTTCAGGAATTATTTTCTTAACTACCCTGCGCGGAATCCGTATTCTCCCAGACTCTTTTTAAGGTTACCGTCAAAGGTGCCGGGCATCGTCAAAATGTTCCCTGACGTGTGGAAAAACCAACACGGGAGGGGTTATTCCCGTGGCGATTTCGCGTGTTTGGACAGCATCTGCGTCCACATCAATAATGATATTATTTTCAAATACATCGATATAAAAAATCAACGACCGGAAACAACAGGAATATAGAACAAGGAAATCCTCCGTTAATGGCCTGGCATTTGCATATTCTTTATCAGGGATAAAAACAGTCGATCAGGGTGTCAGCCAGAATAAAAATGAGAGGAGCTTACAATGAAATATGTTGTTGAATTGTTCGATGGCCGGGTGATTCGTGGTCTTCTGGTGGAAAAGCACCAACTGCATGACCTGCTCACGCGCCTAGATCAACTGGATCCCATGCTGGGGGTTGTTGTGTTGGATGTTGCGTCGGAACATGCTTGGCACCAACGTCGGCACTTGGCGCAGCAGTCGTCCAATCGCGCCAGTCGTCGGGAAGTGGAATATGAAAGGTTTGCGCCGGTGGACCGCATCATGGTTTAACGGGTGTACCTGCCGCCGGGTGGACAACAACGGCAGGGGCCGTTGTTGTCACGGACATTCGTAACCTTTTTTATTGGGCCGCTTTTTCGACCGAAGAGAGCTTCTGCATGTTACGGACAAGGGTATCCACATCGCGTCCAAGATGCTGGTCCGCCATGGGATAAAGCATTTGTTCTTCCTTGATGTTGTGCTGGCGCATCAGGATCATGAGTGTGGAACCCGCCTTGCTGACGCCATCCAGTTTTCCCTGCGCCAGGGCCTGCCCCCCCTGCCCGATCAAACCCCGCATCTGCCGATGCTCCATCCGCATCACCATGGTTGGCCCCTGCGTCATACCGGTGGCCTGTTCGAAGGCGGGGAAAAACACGTTTTCCTCCATGGCAAAGTGGTGTTCCATGCCGGTTTTAAACTGGTTGAATACGACCGTCGCCTTGGCGATGTCGTCGGTTTGGGAAGCCTCTTCCAGTTTGATGAACAGTGCGTCACACCGTTGGTGGTCCGCCCCCAGAAATTCCCCGATGGCCCTTTTGGGCAGCTTGGTTGCGGTTCTGGTTAAAATATATTGCCAGGATGGAGGGCCAAAGTGAAGCGGATGCCATTCAAACGCACCCCAAAGCCGACCTTGCAAAAGATTTACCACCCCTTCCCCATGATGGCTAAAGGTGGCAACGATGGCATCCTTGGATCCCAATGTTTCAAACAGTGCGAGCAACTGTTCAAAAGATTGTTGATCGGTCTTGCCTTGAAGATCGATTTGGTGTTCCATGTCCCATCCTTTAAAAGTGCTGTTGGCATCGACATTGACTTTAGAGTAAAACTCTAACCGACAAAACAATCATTCGTCCAAGGAAATATGCGATAATTTGACGATGATCACGCAACAGGCATGAACCATAAGGGAATACCATGTTCTCCACCGGTGGACTTCATATCGATCAGGCCCCTCCCCTCCATTTGCCGTTTCGGTTTTTTGTGACGGCACCCATTTTCCTGATTGTGACCGCTGTGTCATTGCTGGTCTACGGACAAAACCTGTTGATTACCCCCTTGGCCCAGGAGACCATCGCCACCGTGCATCTCATCGCACTGGGATGGGTCTGCATGATCATGTTTGGGGCCATGATCCAAATGATCCCGGTTCTCGCAGGGGTTCCAGTCCCTTGGCCGCGCCTAGTTCCATGGGTCCACGGGTTGCTGGTCATGGGCGTTGCCACGATGTTTCTGGGTTTGACAACTCAAATCCATCCTTGGATGCTGCTTTTTGCATCTTTCGGTTTGGGGGGGGCTGTCATCCTGTTCACCATCCCGGTCCTGAAGGCATTGTTTCAAACGCCATCCCGGCATCCAACGGTCATGGCCATGCGGATTGCCACCTGCTGTCTTCTGGGTGTTTTGACTCTTGGCGGTGTCTTCCTCGGTGAGTATGCCCATGGATTCTTGGATATGGATCGGATCGCCCTGGTCATGACACACCTGTTGTGGGGATTGCTGGGTTGGGTTGGGGTGCTGATTGTGGGGGTTTCGTTCCAGGTGTTGCCCATGTTCACCATGGCCCAGGAAATTCCCCGGAAACACGCCCTCTTCATCCTTTCAGGTTGGAGCCTTTTCCTCATCGGACAACCCCTGACCCTTTATTTTTCCAATACAAATCAATGGATATTCTGGCTCCCAACGGTATTTTTTCTTGCGGCCATTCTCCTCTACGGAAAAAGTATGGCGGTCATGTTGGGGGAAAGAAAAAGAAAGAGAGTAGACGCCACCCTACGATTTTGGTTCCTGGGTTTTGCTTCGGGTCTGGTCTCACTGATCCTCATGGCCTCATGGACCTTCTTGGATGCGGAATGGAATCGGTTTTTGTTCGGCGGCATATTTCTTTTAGGCTGCGTCTCTTCCATTCTGCTGGGAATGCTGATGAAGATCATCCCCTTTCTGGTCTGGTTTCATCGATTCAGCCGTTTGGCAGGTTTGGTGGAGATCCCCATGATGGACGATCTGATCCCCCCATTGGCCCTGCGCTGGCAATTTCCTACCCACCTGCTGGTGATTACCCTGATGATCATGGCGGTACTGAGTAACTGGGAGCCGATCATCATCCTGCTGGCTTTATCCTTGATCGTCGAAGCCTCTTTGCTGCTCTATACCCTCTGGTTTGCGCTGGGACACAAACCTCCCCAACAGGAGGCCCTGCCTGACTTTGACTCTTTCTTCAAGGACACCTCGTGGATGGCCGCAAAACCGGGAGAGACATCCAGGGCAATCGCATTTGAAATTGGCACATACAAATTACTGAAAATGATCAATTATTAAAAGAAAAAAGGGGTCTGGGGGATTGCCCCCA
>PEAO01000011.1:2447-42757 GCA_002753615.1 Magnetococcales bacterium DCbin2 | reverse complement strand
CGGGCACGATCAGGGTGAAGGCGTTCAATTCGCCCAACGCCTTGGACGCCCGCTCCAGCAACGTGCCGATGCGCGGGTCGTCCCAGGACCACTCCTGGTTGATGGGCGCGGGGTGGAAGCTCTTGTACTGGTACTGCTGACGGAGCTGGCCGGATTGGAAGGCCTCGAATTTCATGGTGCCGACCGGTTGCGGAGAGAGGGGGTGTTGTGGGGGAGGTCCAGGGCCAACTGGCTGGAGCGGGTGTGCAGGGCCATATGCTTGATGGTGTTTTCTGCATTAAACATTGTATGCACCTACACCGGAACAGGATTAATCGATTGATTGATAAGATCGTTCTGAATATGCCTTGACCTTGCTAGTTGCTCTTCGATTGATTTCTTTGAGTTGTCAACAGAATTGAGGATTTGGACAATCTCTTCCTGTTCCTCAATCGGCGGGACCGGGACCAACACTTTTTTTAAATTTCCGGCACTGATATTGGTTTGGCTGACCCCAGGTGTACCATAAGCCAGAATCCGTCTCTGCCCTAGATCAGAATTAAGATAATAATTCAAGTAGTCAGGCAAAATAACCCTATCTCTTGCGCGCAACCGCACAAGATAGGAAGCAAATACAAAATCACCTCCCAATCGGAAAATACCAACCTTCCCAACAAGGTCTGCGCTGTTGGTCCTATTAAAAAGGATGTCACCATCAAGCACTTTGAATGAGTCGAAGTCTTCGCCAGAAAGGTCGACGTACTTCATGTCATTTGCAACAATTTTTCCGTCGTCGTAGTTCATCATACGGAATATCGGGTACTTCCCTTCTTCATGCAACTGAATTGAGAGTCCATACTGGCATAACGATACGACTTGCTCAACCGTCCGCACGCTCCAGTGGGCTGCAATTTCTCCAAGACGAGTTTTTTGCAGTTTAGCTGAACGTATCCCATGCGTTGTCATTTTTGTTAACACCGCTCGTTTGGTAGACTGAGCTTCTCGAAGGCTATTATCGAATCGATGATGCACCTCATCCGCCGCCCAGAGGATTTCGGCGATACGATGCTGCTCCTCGATGGGCGGGAGGGGGAATTCCTGCACTGCCATCGTCTTCCAATTGATGGTCGGCGACAGGGAACCCACCGAGATCTCAATGGCCCTTTCCATAAACATGTCCGACTGCATGAAGAACGGCAGGAACTCCGGCAGCACCACCTTGGGCTTGCCCCTCACCACCATGGCATGTGCTGAACAGATGCCATCGAATTCCGCCACGGCCAGCTTGCGCTGGTAAGCCCGACGCCGGGCAAAGATGATGTCCCCTTTCTGGAACCTCAGTTTGTCTCCTGTCACATCGGATGGCTGCCCCCATTGTCGCAGGTGCAACGACTCGGGATCGAGATGCTCCAAACCGACGTAAATGTCACTTCCTGCTTCAGCCGGGTCAACGCGCACGTTGATGTTGTCGGTCATCTCGCCGAACTTCACCATGCGCCAGTCGGTCTTCAATGGGCGACCACTCATACCTTGGCCCTCCCACGCATCCGCGCCTGGAGTTGGGTTCTGACCTGGGTATAAAGCCGCGCCTCCTCGTTTTCCCGATCACGCAGGCAGACCACCAGGGCATAGTTCTCTTCGGTGGCGCAAAGCGGCTCGCCCCACGGAAAATCGTTGCGGGTGACAACGACGAATAATTTGTTTTTTCTCAATTTTGAGTTGACATTGAACCGATCGAAAAGCCACCGATCTGCCTGCACCGTCCCTTTACTACGCTTCACCGAACCAATCACGCGACACGAAGCGTCTGTTTCCTTGATATTTTCGTACTCCTTCTCATCGGTCGCCTTGTTAAACATCTTTGTAACCTGATCAAGACTGACCTCAGTGACTAACTTGAAATCGATGCGTGTGGCCTTGTATTTGATTCGTGTTGTACGAACGGCTGGTGTATAAGCCAAGGCTACCGACACCTCACGAGGACGGTTTCCTTTGCTAGTGAACTCATCAGGAACAGGAATCTCGTAGAAGTGATGGTGCTTGTTCCCGATGGGACCACCGGCGATAAGAGTAACCGCGCTTTCAAGAGAGCGGTGGAGAGCGGTCACATCCACCTGCCCGTAGCCGCAAACCTTCCTGAACTCCTTGTCGCGGTCTATCAGGGCTTGGCTTTCTTCTGGCATGACGGCATGGGCGCAGAGCAACGCCCGCAATAGGTTGGCGCTGGCGTCGGGATGTTCCCGCAGGATGGACGCCGCCAGATGGGCCACCTGGGGCGCGGCCATACTGGTTCCCGAATCGACGGCAAAAGGATGGCCAATGGCAAATTGATGATTGGTCGAGACGACCCCCAGACCCGCAACCCGATCCAACAATGCGTTGCCAGCCCGAGTATTGAGTGCCCAGTTGCCGCCATGAGCCATCAATTCCGGCTTGATGGTTCCATCCACGGAATGCCCACTGCGAGTGAAAGGGGATGGCTGATCCGGCTGGGCAATAGGGATCTCTGACGGGTCCAGCGGGTAGCACTGGCTGTTGTAGGTTTGGTTGTGTCGGGCCAGGCTGCCCACGGTGAGTACATTCAACGCCGGGGCAGGCTCGATAATCCGCCATGCCTCGTCCAGCAGGTAGTGCGGGTAGTTGTCCCGCCAGGCAAGTCCATCAGGGGAATCCTCGCCGATCCTGTGGTTGCCCACCGACACCACGAACAACACCCCAAGTTCTCTGGAAAGTGCATCCAGAGTCAGGGAAAGTCCTTTCAGATGGCCGCCCAGGTAGGGTTTGTTGGCGTCACCGAAGGAGAGATTGAAGACCCGGCAGTTGTACTCCTTCACGAAATACCGCACTGCCTTTTCGATATGCTTTTCGACAAAGCCAGAGGTGTTCTCGTTGTTCTTGTCGAGAATCCTGCCGCTGAACAGGCGCAGCGTGGGTACGAATAAACGGGAGCGCAGGCTGCTCTCGAAATCCCCATACAGGGCCAACCCAGCCACATGGGTGCCATGCCCGTTTTCATCGGCGGCAGACTCCTCCCCAGGCAAAAAGCTCTGGGCGTCTCCTACCGCTGCCCCCAACAAGGGGTGTCCTGTGGCCAAGCCGCTGTCCAAGACCACAATACCGGGGGCGTGCTCGCCGGGGGGACTGATAGTTTGGAAATTTTGGATACTCTGAAAGACGACGGATCGTTCCAAACCAAAGCTGGGTGGCAAGTCCACCGACCGCACATCCCGATGCCTCAGAAGCTGCTGAGCCTGAACAACATTGCATCGTACTCGGTAGAGGATCAAGCCGGGCTGTTTGACATGATCCTGCTTTTCAATTCCCTGTTCGATCAACCAGCCTTCGAACGCCATCCATTCCCGGTCTCGCCCCTGGTGGTTGTCCTCCAGGGGCCACAATTCCACGTCCAGGCAGAAAGCATCGATATCGGGGAACCCCTGCTTTTTCAGTGCCCACCCCTTGCGATCCTCGGGGCTCCAGCGATCAACGCTTTTTAGAGCAAAAAAAACATCTTTGTTCGTTACTTCACCTGTGCCCACCAAAGTGGACAGTCTGGATTCAAAAACCTCTAGTGCGGCGTCGCTAGCAAACCCAACGACAACAGTGCTGCCTTCTTGGCTTACAAATTCAATATCAAGGGACAGGCTTCGTAGATTGAAATAATCCAGAGAAGTCCCTTTCTGAACAGTGAACCGAAATAAACGACGCTCATCGAAGCCGCCGACATCCGTAGCAACTTGCTGTCGTGCTGCTTCAAGCTTCTGTTGTAGTCGGCGACCGTGTCCCCGCGCATTATTGGGTTCCTCAGGAGGATTGTAAGTCCCTGATCGTTTTTCATTGACCGGGGCTTCCCTTTGCAGCGGCAGATGCGGGTAGGATTCAGCCATTGGTCATCAACCTCGCTTCATCCGGGCTTGGCGCACATCTTCCCGGCGGATGGCCGACTTGATATGCCGCTCGTCCAGAAACTCCTTCCCAGCCAGAACCATCTCCTTGGCGGCACGGCGCACAACCCGCTCCACATCGGCTTGGCTCATTCCCTTAAAGAGGTTGGTGATCTCGTTACTGTCCACCTCAAAATTTCGTCGCAGACCGCGCAGCTTGCAGGCCAGCAGTTTCCGCAACTGCTCCAGGTTGGGTGGTTCGAAAACCAGAACCTCGTCGAACCTGCGCCAAACAGCGGCATCCAGAATGCCTTCGTGATTGGTGGCGGCGATGAGAAGGCTCCTCCCATTGTAGGCGTCGAGAAGCTGCAAGAAGGCGTTGACCACCCTTTTCAACTCGCCATGGTCCGCCGCATCGGCGCGTTCCTTGGCCAGGGCGTCAAACTCGTCGAACAGGACCACCATGGGTACGGAAGCCACGAAATCCAGAACCTGACGCAGGTTGGAGGCCGTTTCTCCCAGATAGGAGGAGACCACGCTGTCGATACGCACGGTGGCCAATGGCAGACCAAGTTCCGAGGCCAGGACTTCCGCCGTCAGGGTCTTGCCACACCCAGGAGGCCCGCAGAAAAGCAGGCGATCCGCTGGCGCAAGACCATGGCTCTTCAACACCTCCTGTCGATGGTGTTCCTGGAGAACCTCATCGATCAGGGAGCGGTTGTCATCGGAAAGGATGACATCTTCCAGCCGACGCAGGGGTTCCTTGATATGGAGGAGCGGAAGACCACGCTCCTTGTCGCTTGGAACCTGCTTGATCAGGGAGATGAATGGCTGACTGGTGACGCTAGACCGGCCATAAAGGATTTTTTCCAAATCACTGGCAAGCAGGTGGTGATGTTTCTCCCGCTCTTCCTGGATGACATCCTCGGAAGCCTTCTTAAAGGCTTCCAGGTTGCCTTCCGCCCCCGTCTTGATTAATTGTCTCAGCAGGTTGCCCGATGCCATGGTTTAAATCCTCACTCTGGACCCGTTAAGCCCTGTTGGGGAGGCTCCACGGAAATTTTCAAGGAATGGGACAAAGTCCGGAACAGAGTATCCATCGAGGCCCGCAGTTCCCGTGATCCCTTCTTCCAATCGGCAATGGCCTGCCCGAGCTTGATGTCGGAATCACCATGACTTTCGCTCATGCCATTGCCGTTGCCGCGCACATGGAGGGGAATGCTCAGATTGTGCTCCTGGGCACGAACCGCCTCCAGGTCCGCCACCGTGGTGAAACCCGGCTCATCGACAAATTTGCGATAGGCGTTAACGATCCGATCAATATGGTCCTCGGTCAAAAAACTCTGCGCCCGCTCCCGGGTCACTTCCCCCACCGCATTGATGAACAACACCTTGCCCTTGCGGGCCTTGGGTTTGTTCATCCGGCAGATGACGACGCAGGCTTCCATGGGGGAGTTGTAGAAGAGGTTCGGCCCTAGCCCCAGGACGCACTCCACCACATCGGACTCCACCAGCCTGGCCCGCATGGCTTTTTCTTCGTTGCGGAACAGTACCCCATGGGGAAACAGGATGGCGCATCGGCCCGTGCGGGGATTCAGGCTGGCGATGATGTGCTGCCAGAAGGCGTAGTCGGCCCGGCCCTGGGGCGGTGTGCCATGGAGATTGCGGCCCCAGGGATCGGTCGCGAATTTGTCCCGGTCCCACTGTTTGATGGAGTATGGCGGATTGGCAAGCACCACGTCGAAACGTTGAAGGTGGCCCCCCTCGATGAACTTGGGCTCCTCCAAGGTATCCCCCCGCATGATCCGAAAATCCTCGATGCCGTGCAGGAAAAGATTCATGCGTCCGATGGAGGAGGTCATCAGATTGCGCTCCTGCCCGTACAGACGCAGGGTACGCCATTCCTTGCCCCAGCGTTGAAGATGAGCCACCGCCGAGAGCAACATTCCCGCCGACCCGCAGGTCGGATCGTATATGGACTCTCCCGGCTGCGGCTCCAACATTTCCGTCATCAGGTGGACCACCGTGCGGTTGGTATAGAACTCCGCCGCCGTATGACCGGAGTCGTCGGCAAACTTCTTGATCAGGAATTCATAGCCGATGCCCAGTTCATCCTCCGGGCAGTTGGCCAGGGAGAGGGTGTGTCTGCTGAAGTGTTCGATCAGTTCCTTCAGCATCCGATCTGGCAGACGCTCCTGGTTAGTCCACTGGGCGTCGCCAAACACTCCGTAGAGGCTGTCCGGGTTGGCCTTTTCAATGGCACGCAGGGCGTCCTGAATCGCCTTGCCCACATGGGATGACTTATTGCGCACTTCGCGCCAATGAGAACCGGCTGGAATGCGGAACCGGTGGTTTTCCTCGAAGGAGGCATACGCCTCGTCTCCGCCGGACTCTGCCAGGGCATAGGTGCATTCCTCATCATGGACGTCGCACAACCGCTTGAAGAACAGCAGAGGGAAGATGAACTGCTTGTAGTCACCGGCATCAATGTAGCCCCGCAGGAGCGTGGCCGCTCCCCAGAGATAGGATTCCAACTCGGATTGGGTTATGCGTTGGCCGCTCATGGCATCAATCCTGCCCGTTGAAGAAGACGTTCCAGACGATCCTCGGCGGCGTAAGCAGCCTCAAGACTAAATTTTAGGTTGATCAATGCCTCCTCGACCGTGATGGTCTCCTCCTCGATTACCGGCTCCACATAGCGAGGAATGTTGAGGTTATAGTCGTTTTCGGCGATTTCCCTCAGGCCCACCATCCGGGCAACGCCATCTACATCCTGGCCATTGATGTACCATTGGTAGATCCGGTCCACATGCTCCGGCAGCAGTTCGTTCTGGGCGCGCCCCTTCTTGAACTCCCGTGAGGCATCGATGATGAGTACCCGACCTTTGCGTTCCTTTGGCTTCTTGACCCGAAACACCAGAACACTGGCGGCAAGCCCGGTTCCGTAAAACAGGTTGGAACCCAAGCCGATTACCGCATCCAGAAGATCCAATTCCAGGATTCGTTTCCGAATAGTGCCTTCCTTGGCCGTCCGAAACAAAACTCCATGGGGAAGCACCACCGCCATGCGACCCGTTTTCGGGGCCATGGATTTGATCATGTGTTGCACCCAGGCGAAATCGCCGCTGTTGGCTGGTGGCAGCCCGGCAAAATTCCTACCGAAGGGATCGCTTTCCCAAACTTCTTCCCCCCACTTTTTCAGTGAGAATGGCGGGTTGGCGATGACGCAATCGAAGGTGGCGAGGTTGTCACCCGCATAGAAGGCAGGCGATCTCAGGGTGTCACCCCGTTCGATGCGAAAATCCTCCGCGCCATGCAGAAACAGGTTCATGCGGGCAATAGCGGAGGTGGTGAGGTTCTTTTCCTGTCCGAACAGACGTCCCAACAACATACGGACGTTGCCGCCGCTGCGCCTCACATGATGAATCGCCTCCAACAGCATGCCACCCGTACCACAGGCAGGATCGTAGATGGTCTCGCCTTCCTGGGGAGCCAGAATCCGCGTCATCAACGCCACCACTGAGCGCGGGGTGTAGAACTCCCCGGCTTTTTTGTTGGTGGCGTCGGCAAATTTCTTGATCAGGTATTCGTAGGATTGGCCCAGGATATCCGCCTCGGTATCGCGGTTTCCCAGGGAGAGTTTGGAAAAATGCTCAATCAGATTCTTGAGCAGGTTGTCCGACAGCCGATCTTTGTTGCTCCACTGGGCATCGCCAAAGATGCCGTGCAATGTATCCGGGTTGGCTTGTTCGATCCCACGCATGGCACTCTGCAAGGCGTGCCCGACGTTGGTAGTCCGGGCGCGAACATCCTGCCAGTGGCATCCTTCAGGGATCTGGAAACGGTGATTTTCGGGGAAATGGGCGTATTCCGCATCCCCATCGGATTCCGCAAGAGCTGTGGAGATCTCTTCGTCGTAAACGTCGGAGATGCGCTTGAAAAATAATAACGGAAAAATATATGTCTTGAAATCAGCCGCATCCACGGGGCCACGCAGGATATTGGCCGACTCCCACAAATGGTTTGAAAGCGTGGGCAGGTCCACCCCGGATACTCCTTCACTGATTGTTCACTGGCCCATGATCCGTCCACCGCAGAATTTCTTTCAACCGGTGCGCTCGCAACATCCCTGAATTCAATACTATACGTAATGTAAACTTACCGAGCGAGGGGTAGTGTCCGGTAGTTGGTCGATTTTTGGAAGAGACGATACCGTGATGCGGCAACGCACGCCGGAGCATCTGAAAGCCATAGGCCAATGCCTGAACAACCCTTATCCCTTCAGCAAACGCCACATCGACAACACCATTTCTAATCGCTACATGAGCCACGCCACCATCAATCGAGATGACCACGGCCAGGGATGCTGCCTTCTCGGTCAAGATGCCCTGCAAGTCAAACACTGGATTGGACATGACGAAGCACCTCCAAGGACGTTATCAGTTTTGGCCCAGCGGCGTAATGGAATCATAGATGTTATTTCCCCGCGCCACGACTGGCCCATAAGCGCATCGTGAACCTCGACCAGTTGTCCCTGCATCAGCCCAGGCCGATGCGGACAGGTCAAAGACACCTCCTGCAACGGCTCACCGGCGTCAATCTCAGCGCGGCCACGGGAACGTTTGGCCTCATTTCGGTGGTCAAAAGCGGGTCAGAGATATCCTGGCCCCGAAACGTACCATCACCCCGCTGGTAGAATATCTTGCCAGTACCCAGCGCATCCCCCGTGGTGACGGTCAAAGGAGCATGCACCGGATATTCGTCCAACCCGGCCACAGTCGATGGCGCGGACAAGCCCCAGGATCGGGCCATGAAACGGTATGCCACCCTGGCGATGGCCACACCTGCGTTCGGGACAGAAATCGTGCGTTTGTCCGACTCAAGGGTGAGTGCGCCCAGATCGTTGCCGAGCCAGATCACCGAGTCGATACCAATAAAGCAGCAAATGCAGCCAAGTGCGAATGCACAACGTTTCGTGCAGAGTTGCCCAGACGCATGACGGAGGGAAATCAAGAAAAACCATATAAAACATTACACTGTGCTTGATACTCTTTTGGAGAAATGGCTGTATGTAGTCATCGCAAACAAACAATTGGGAGCAAACACCATGAACGAACTGACCACCACCCAAAAGGCCATCATTGAAACCGCCGCCGCCCGCACTGATGGAGCAATTTACCCTATACCAGAAGGCATGGTATGGCGGGGCGGTGCCCTGCAAAATGTAATTGATTCTATGCGAGCCAAAGGTCTGATTCAAGCCGATTCCGATTTTATCACTGAGGCGGGGTACTGCGCTATCGGGCTGGAGCCTCCTTGGAAGGTCGAAGCTGGTTTTACCACTGGCCCCGGCGGCGAAGCCAATGACCCAACCAATGATTGCGTTGACGAAGCAAAAGACTTTGCCACAGCAGGAATCGTCTCCGATGCTTCCCTTGAATCGCCCGCAGATATTTCCTCGAAAACGGGTAATGACTTTGAAACGGATGTCATCGTTGCCGAACAAGCCATGGAAAAGAGCAAACCCCGCCGCATCAGGGATGATACCAAAAAGGCTAAGGTGATCGAAATGTTGAAACGCCCTGAAGGCGCAACTGCCGCCCAGATCGCCGAGGCAACCGGGTGGGCAAATCATACCGTCAGGGGGTTCCTGTCCATCGCCAAAAAGAAATTGGGCCTGGATATCCGTACCAACCGCGTGCGCATGGTTGGGCCGAACCAACAGGGATCGCCCGGTTCTTTTACAACGTACTTCGCTGGGTGAGCAACAGCCTTCTGGCAATTAACGACCTTGTTTTTACACCACCGCCCACAACAGGGCGGTGTTTCTCTTGTTGCTCCAGCCAATTATGCCACCGGGTATGGCGGAAGGGGAACATTGAGTTCTGTCCGCATCCAAACAAGACCATCCATGCGTAAGAAGATCACGGCGATGCTGGCTACAAATGTGGTTCAGCATGACGCTGTCCTTGTCGTCGATCCACTGATTGACACACCATGTCAGTTTCCAGCCTCCCAATAACGGCTGTGGTTATCGAGAACCACTGCGGTGATCGTGGCCCAGCTTGCCATTTCTGCGCAGTACCTTCAGCGTCTCTTCCGCCTTTTCCAACTTCTCGGTCTCGGTCGGTTCCATCACCCCGTTTCTAATCATCCTGGGTGTGTTGAGTACGTCCTCCAGCTTGCGCCCATAGGGTTGCACCGGCTGCGGGTATGAACCCACATGGGTGGAGACATTACCGCCGGTATAAAGCATTCCTCCCATCACCATTACCATCAGACCCATCATATCCGATCCCCCGCAAAATATGAGACATACCTCCATAAGGACGATGACCACCCTCCCCATGATGTCCAGAGCAAGTTTTCCTGCATTCATTGCATCAAGACAGCGTTTGATGCACCACACCCAGCAAGTTCCTTGGGTCAGAGAATACCGGCGGCATTGTCCACAAACATCTGGCCGTCCCGGATATAGCGGTTCAACATGGTATCGCCCTTGTGGCCAGTCTGCGCTCTGATTTTGTGGTTGGCAATCCCGGCGTTGGCCGCACTTGTCACCAAGCCCGACCGCAGACTGTGGCCAGCATAGTCCGCAGGGTCCAGACCCGCTTTTTCAGCCCATGCTTTGATGATCCTGGCCACGGCATGGTTTGACAAGCGTTCGCCCACGTTGCCATGGCGGTCTACGCCCCGGAAGATCGGCCCATCAGTGATGCCTGCAACCTGGAGCCAGGATTTGATGGCCTTGACCGGGCAATGCGCCCCACGGGCGAAAGGGATGCCAATCTTGCGCCCACACCCCTCCTGATCGGTTTTGCTCCGTTGAAGGGTGATGGTCAGTCCTTCGCGCACCTCCTGGATGTCTTCCACGTTCAGAGTCACCAACTCCGACCTGCGGAATGCCCCCGCGAAGCCCAGCAGAAGCAAAGCCCGGTCTCTGGTTTCCTTCGGGCCTGCCCCCGTGGCATTTTTTACCATGGCGATGATGTCCTCCCGAATGGCGGGAGTGACTTGCCTTTGTTGGGAACCATGGGTGCGCCTGATTCCCTTGATCACCACTTTGACCAACTCGGTTTTCGTGGGGTCCGTCATCCCCTGGGTGGTGTGGGCCTTGGAGATCGAGACCATCCAGCGAATCAGCGTGGATGCCTTGTGGCTTTCGGCGTGGGTACTGAGGTAGGTGGCGAGAGCCTCTGGTGCCGCCGGTATCTGGCCACCCCAGTCCAAGAACCGGAAGAGATCACGTTGATAAGCCGCAGTGGTTCTCTGGGCCATGGCCGCCGCAATGTACCCGTTGACCTGGAATGAAAGGGCGGTGTTGGTGATTTGGGTGGGGAGATTGGTGTCCATGGCATCCTCACAAGTGGGCGTTTCTCGTTGAGATAGTGCGCGATTCAGGCGGTTCCTGAGCTACGATAAGTACAGTTTATCGTGCTCCAGAACTATTATCAACTAACGTTCCGCCAATCAGTTATCTTTCAATGATGTAACAACTTGACGGACAAGCAGCCCCCATAGTGATCTGAGTATCGGCCAGGATGGTATCTGGATGTTGGCCAGAGTAAAAACGGTGGGAGGAAAAATCCATTGCCAGAAGCGTGTTCATCCAAAATCAATTTCTTTTTGCGCCATTTATAGCAAAACCTGACCAGTGTTCATTTTGACAGACGGCGACGTAAAGTGGTAGGGTGCATGTGGGGCTTGAAATCCCCACACAACCGGTTCCACGCCCGTCAGCCGTGGTTTTTTGTGCCTTTCCGACAGAGCTTCGTCTGCCGGGTGTGGGGCCGTCATATAATACCCGCAGTGGGAAAGCGGTCCCGCCGTTGTTGTGTACGGTTCTTAAGCACCCGGCAGCTTCCATTCTGGGAGCTGCCAGCATTTCATGCTGGAGGGTGCGAATGCTATGTCGGAATCAATTTACCTGCTTGGAGAGGATGGCACACTTCGAGGAATGCAGGAACGACCATACGAAAACGAAGATCTGCTCCAGACGCTGGTAGAACGTCATCCTGAGTTGTTGGCAGGGGATCAGATGAATCCAGCCTCCCCCAGGAGATGGTTGCTGATCAGTCGGGAAATGGCTGTGCCAGACGAGACTGATGGCTCGGCCCGTTGGTCCATTGATCACCTGTTCGTTGATCAAGATGCAATTCCGACACTGGTTGAAGTTAAACGAAGCAGTGATACTCGCATCCGCCGAGAGGTGGTCGGGCAAATGCTGGACTACGCTGCTAATGGGGTGGTCTACTGGCCTGCAAAAATGATGCGGAGCCAGTTCGATGGGGTGTGCAGATCACGGAATGAGGAACCAGGAGAAGTCCTGTCCCATTTCCTGGGCCAGGATGGAAATGGCGATCAGGACGCCTTCTGGGAAGCCGTTGACAGCAACCTCCGATCAGGGAGAATCCGGCTGGTGTTCTTGGCCGACCAGATCCCCACTGAGTTACAACGGGTGGTGGAATTCCTGAACGAACACATGTCACGGGTGGACGTGATCGCCGTGGAACTGAAGCAATTTGTTGGACAAGGCATCCAAACCCTGGTTCCCCGTCTCATTGGCCAGACCGCCGCTGCCAAGCAGAAACAAGAGCAGGCGATTCGTAGAAAACAAATTTTGGACAAAGACACCTTTTTGGCCACTCTGGCCGACGGTGTAGACAAAGAGACCACTGATACCGCAAGGCGTGTCGTGGACTGGATGCAGCAAAACACGGATGCGCTGACGTTTGGAACTTCTTCTGCCATTGGCAGCGTCAAACTGAACGGGAAAAACGTGAACCCGTTCCTGCTGTATTCAAACGGCATGGTAGAAGTTTCCTTTGGCAATATCAGAGGCAACTCATCGTTCAGGGATCAAGGAAAACGGACAGAACTCCTGGAAAAATTGAATTTAATCATGGGGATCAAAATCCAACAGGACAGAATTGAATTCTTCCCTAAATTTCCCCTGTCCGCCCTCCAAAATGAGCAGGCTTTACATCAGTTTTTTGATGTGTACAGGTGGACGGTGGACGAAATCAAGAAAGGGTGACAGAGGCCTTACTCTCCGGTATTACGCCATGCGAGATGGGCGTATGCGGGGCGGGCAGCATCAAAAACTGTTCGATGCACGACCGGATCTCGGATGACTTGACCTGTTGTAGAGCGCGTAGCAGGGCATGTGAGAGACGGGGAATCTTGAATCTCTCCACCAAAGTCGTCTCTATGTGGCACAACAAATGGGCGGTCATCTCTGCGTCTGCCATGGCCCGGTGGGACTTGCCGGTATCGGGCAACTGCATCCACGCTGCCAGGGTTCCCAGTTTGTGGTTGGGCGAGGTCGGATAGACCCTCCTGGCAGTCAGCATGGTACATGCAAACTCCTGCTGGCGAGTTCGACCGATCCGAGCCAGTTCAGCATCCCAGAATTTGCGGTCAAAGGATGCGTTATGGGCCACCAGAGGTAGGTCGCCCACGAAGTCGGCTACTTCCCCCATGACCCTGGCGGCAGGGGGTGCCTGCTGCACCATCTGGTTGGTGATGCCCGTCAAACTGGTGATGAAGGACGAGATTCTGATCCCGGCGTTCATAAGGCTCTGGTACTGCCGAACAACCCGACCGTCTTGCAACACAATGGCCGCAATCTCTGTGGCGCGTTCCCCCTCATTGGGTGACAACCCGGTTGTTTCAAAATCGATGATGGCCACGGTTTCCAAGGAACCTGAACTCCGTTTGCTGGTCGGATTTTCAGAAAGCCCATTGCCGCATGAATGCTTACGGCATGCGACAGGAGTGGGAAGGCTCGTCCCGACATGACTCAATTGACAAATCCCTCCACGGGTTCTCCACTGGCAGGGCAACATCATCGGCATCTGTTGTCAGCGACAATAGTACAACATTTTGTGTAGAAAATGCCAGACCAGCCGCACAATGGATCGATCACCTGGACCTATCGATCACAGTGGGTGAGCAGTCCAATAGCTATGCCCGTTTCATCACTCGGTTGATGGCCTTTCATCGAACCCCCTGTGGGCCTTGGCTGCCTCATTAGCCTTGGATGCTTGCACGTAGAGTGATTCCGGTATTTGATCCGGTGGTATGCCAAACTCCCACCAGATCTCCCGCCGGGTGCTAAGACCAAACACCACGCCCGCCAGGGCATCGGACAAGTCTTTGCTGCCGAGGGGTGGGTGGTCCACTTTCCCCTTCTTGGTGTCGAACTCCAGGGAGAGGAGTTCATGCATCAGCTTGGGGTGTGCTGGCATGGCCACCCGTTTGTCGTACAGGGCGGTCTTCAGCATGTCGTAGGCCGGAGTGTTCTTGTCCATGGAGATGGTGTTCGTCATGAAGCCTTTCTGCCGGAGGATTTGGATGCTATCCGCCGACTGGTACGAATCGAAGCTGATCCACTTCAGATTCACCCCCTGATCTCGAAGGATGTAGAACAGGGTGCGGATTTTCTCGAAGGAGATTTCACCGCCCTTGGGTGGGCGCACCTCCAGGGCAAAGTCGATTTTGATCTGGGGCAGAATTTCTATGTCCTCCCCACGATCCATTTGAGTGAAGCCGTTGACGTACCCCATCACGATGCCGGTGGAGTCGCTGGTCCGGCTCAGGTCCACATGCGCCCACCGCTTGCGCTCTGGTTCGTGGAAGTCATCAATCAGAACATTTAAGGTTTCGACCGGCCACGCCACATCATTGCGATCCAGAATGGAGTCATGCTTGCCGAAGCAAGCGACAACTGCCTCCCGGTTGACCAGGAAAGGTCGAAGGGTCTGGGTGGACACCCCGGCGATGTCCCGTAGGGCGTTCATGATGTCGGTCTCGAACTCCCGTAGATATTCCACCGGGATGTCCATGACCTGACCGTCTCCAACCTGCTCCCCTTCAGAAAGGATGCGGGGATTCCTGGCCTCGTCTCCAACGAACACCCGGAAAAACCTGCCACTGAACGCCCAGGGTTTGATATCCCATGTCCGCTTATCGTAAACATAGATCGTGGGATCGCTGCGGGCCTCCTTCTCTTTTTGGTCGGTGAATTGGCCAGGGTATCTCTTGGAGGAGACCAGACAGAGAATCCCAGGGAGTTTGCCCTTCTTCATGAATCGGCTCTTGCGCCGCCGGGCAATGGAGTTGTAAACGGTTATGGCTTGGTCATATGTGCCCTTGTCCACAGCCACCCTGGACTTCTCGATGATGGCCATGTAGTTCATTTCGTCAATACAGTTTTTAGCGTGAACGAATCCCGTTTGCGTGGCGGCGAAGAAGACATGTGTTCCGCCAACATTCTCCACATCATAAACGGTCACTGGTTCGGTAGTAATGTCCTCAACCCCGACACATCTAATGAACTCCACTGACAATGAACCTTGGCCCCGCACATCTTGCACTGGAGTAAATCGTAAGAGTCGTCCTGCTGAGTCACTGGCATTGATCCACTCGTTATTTTCTCCCCTGAATTTTTGGTCTGGTGTGCAGTTAACGGTATCCCCGTTTTCCAGGTGGAGCCGTACCAACTGTTTCTTCCCGGTGATCACTACTTGAGTTTCGTCAGAGGGCACGACTTGGTTCAACTCATTGATGGTGAGTGTGGTGATACGCCTTCCAAGCATGGATGCCATCGTTGCCATGGTTCCAGTGGCCAGCAGAAATTTTTGGCCAGGAGGGAAACAACCCCCAATCACGTTCTGACCGATGGCCGCTGTTTCCGAACCCGATACAGGTTTGACGATAATCCTGTTGGGAAATCTCAATTCTGACTCGATGCTCTTGTCGAATGGGAAATGCCTCTGGAAGTAGGGGGCACGCTCGATCATCGCCCGGAAACGTTGGTAGTCCACCCCCTTGGCCAGCTCTCTGGTGATGGACTGGAAAATTATTGTGATCTCAGAGGATCGGGCGAGATCAAACTCCCCGTGGGGGTCGCGCATACAGGAAAGTTGGTAAAGAGAGTGCGCAGTGACCCAGAGGGCAATTGAAGTTTTTCCTGTCCCGATGGCACCGGTCAGAACGGCCTCCACATATTTGCCACTAGCCAACTCCTCCAGCACCTCCATAATCGCTGGATAAACCTCACCCGCATTTCCGAGGAAATTGGGGTCTTCGATGAACTGGCGAATGCCTACCGGAGGGTGCAACCACTTGATCGCACCAGTCAACCCACTAGCCACCCCTCCTGCCACCCCTCCTGGCAAGCCAGAGTTACCGAGCAAACGGAGTGCCTGCTCGATAAGTTCTGGTGGGTGATCATGGCGTTGGGAGAAAGCGATCAACCGTTCCCTCAGTGCCTCGCTCGCAGTTAGCTGCTTATCCATGACTTCCCCCAGCAGACCCGTTTAAGCCGCCTGATTCAGAATGATGCCACGTTCCGCCGCCACATCCTCAAAGGTCTTGCCGCCGGATCCCTCCAGATAAACGATCTTGCCGGTGGCATTGATGAACCGCCGCACCGCTACGTCCACATAAACAGGGCTGATCTCCATGGCGTAGACCCGACGACCGACCATCTCACCGGCCATGATCTGACTGCCACTGCCGGAGAATGGCTCGTAGCACAGCCCACCCTTGGGTACGTGCTGGCGCATGGGGATGGCAAAGCACTCCAGAGGTTTTGGCGTCGGGTGGTCTGGACGTGCATCACCAGCCAGTCCTGGGATGTCCCAGACGGTATAAGCTGGTTCAGCGTTTTCCAACTTTTCTGGCCTGTTGCCTTTGATCCAGCCATAGAAGCAGGGTTCGTGCTTCCAGAGATAATGCGTTCTGGTCAGGACCGGGGAGTTTTTATTCCAGACAATCTGTTGGTGGACGAAGGCACCCATTTTTTCCCAGACCGCCTCCAACATCGCCTGACGGCGGGAAGCATGCCAGCAGTACCAAGCGGCATGGTCGCTAATTGCATGGTCGATGGCCACTCGGATGAACCCCTCGTAAAGCTCCGGGCCTTGGCTTGAGTCATCCCATGTAATGCCATACGTATCCGACCAATCCTTGTTGCCATCCTTCCAGCCCTTGACCGGCTTGCCTGCCGCAGCCGCCTTGGCCTTCGCCAGTTTTTCCTTGGCGTTCTGGTTCGGGGGATGGTTGGTGCCGTCGTAATCGACGAGGTACGGGGGATCGGTCGCAAACAGAATAGCTTCTTCACCTTTCATGAGCCGCTGCACATCCTTTTCCTCGGTGCTGCTGCCGCACAGAAGGCGGTGGTCGCCCACGACCCAAAGGTCGCCAGGGCGGGAGACTGGATTCTCTGGTGGTTCTGGAATAAAATCCACATCGCTGATAGAGGGGGTCTCTTCGTTCGTCCATTCCAGGGTTTTTAACCAGTCATCGTCCACGCCTGGGATTTCCAGAGGATTGTCGATGCTGTCGAGCAGTGCTTTCAAGGCATCGTTGTCCCACTCGGACAGTTCTGCCACACGATTATCTGCGATGGCATACCCGGTGGCGGTCTGGTGATCGTCTTCGACACGAACGGCAGCAACATGGGACCATCCCAATTTCCTGGCGGCTCGCAGAGTACCATTTCCCGCCTCGACGAAACCTGTTTTCCCGTTTACCACAATCGGTTTTCTTTGGCCGTACAGCCGAAGCGACTCGGCTACTTGCTGGGTACTCTCATCTGAGTGGCTACGGGCATTCTTTGGGTCTTCTTGGAGAGAGGCTACCAGCACCTTGAGTGGCAACAGGTCCGGGATGATCCCGTGCTGTTCTTTTTTCTTCTGGAGTTTGATTCCTGCGACTTCAACGGCTGAGTTCACGGTCCTTCCTCCTTGCAATTAACGACAGTATCATTTGGCTGGGAAAACGGCGCAGCATTGCCTTCCATCTGAAAAACCTCCCCAAGGAGTTGCCTCGCCACATCAATTACTTTTTGGTGCTGGTCTTCCAAAAGAGGAACAGGGTCTCCCTCAATGGTATTGGTGATATTGATCATGCCCCTGCCACCCATTCCACCCGTAGCCAGGAGAACACATTTCATCCGCTCTGCCTCAACTCGGATCACATCCCGCCGAGCTATGGATCGCTCAAATGGGGTTTCAGCCTTGTCCATGTCCTTTAATGCACTGGCCCGCACCTCATCCAAAACACCAAGGGATTCCGCTACCAGAGCCAGGGCGTCACTGCCTTGGAGTTCCTTGGCGATGAAGTTGCGGATGCTGGCGATGTCCTTGTACACCACCTCCGCATCCACTCCGAGCATGGAGGCCATCTGGGAACCTGTGATGCCTCTGGCCATCAGCTTTCGAATTTTCACCCGGCGCGTCTCTATGGCCTCGGTCTTGGCACCGTAAAGCATCGGATGGCCAGCCCCAGCTTTTGCCAACCCCTTGGTGTTCATGCTGCCAGCCCCCGCAAACTCAGGTCGAAGGCATGTTGACCCAAGGCAACCAGAAATGCTTCACCAGCCTGCTTGTTCGTCGGGTGGTTCCACCAGGGGTTTATCCCACAGGGGTTGGGCACCCAGGCGATGGTGGTCATTCTATTGTCTTCCGATGACGAACCCAGGATTTGTTGACCCCACGTACACGGAGCGAGATGACTGATCCCAAAGGCAGAGGCAGTCTTCTTTCCGATCAGCACCACGGTACGGCCACGGAACAGGGGGATAAGTCTCGCAACACCAGCGAGAACCATGGCTTTGGGGAATCGATCTCCGTTCCTGCTTCTTCCCGCGTGCAGAGGTATGATGTAGTGGCGATCAAAAATGACTTCAAAGCTGCACGGGTCGATCTGCATCAGCCTCAGCAAGGAGGCCGCCGCGCCTTGACCACTCTGGGTTGGAACCAGAGGCCGAGTTGGATCACTGTCCCGCCCTGGGGCTGCCCCCACAATCATTACTCTCTGGTCCTGCGATTCGCTCATGGTCTTCTGTCCTACCCTCATAAACCGCTTTGGAAATGCATCTCACTCTGTCATGCGATTTCTTTGTGGATTTGAGTCGTTACGCAGCCTTTGCCTTCTTTGCGTTTTTCACTTCTATTTTAAGTTTCTCTACAGAAATTATTCTGGCCAAATCAAGCCAATCATTGAGATTTGACGGGTTAATCACAGGAGCCAACAGTGTGAGCTTAGTCCATCCAATTTTGTTACCCATTAATTGGGAAAAGGAGATCCCAGATTTTTTTGCTGCTTTATAAAACCAAATGATGTAATTTGCCTTGCGCGACTCAAAGCCATACTTCTCTGAAACCCATCGAAAGAAGTCCTCACCATGAAACGATCCATTATCCTGGATCATCGCCATAAATTTCCCGACCTGGAAAAATTCTATGTCCTGTTCTTTCATCCCAAGCAAGATATCGAGGTGGTAAATTGCCTCGTCCTGATCAATTTGCATTCGCACGTTCATCTTTGTATACTCCTTTTGATAATGGCTTCTTTAAAGCCCTTCCAGAAAAAAATTGTGCAATCACTGCGAAGCCACATCATTCGACATTCCCACTTAAAGAACGCAGCTCGCCAAGAATCGTTTCTCTCTCATCAACATGTCCTCTTACGCGCCTATCGAAAACGGCGATCAACTCATCACCATGAAGACGGACTTCCGAAAGCAGGGCTAATTGGTGCAGTGACCAACGGATAACTTTTCCAGACATGAGGTCGGTACCAACCTTATCAACAACAGCTTGTCCCAGAGGAGAACGCCGCACAGTGCGCACATAATAGGTTCGTGTATCCCATTGTGTTGGTCCTATTTGTTTTTTGACCCGCTCCTCGCTTATTGACAGCAATCCGACCCCCGCAAGCCGTCTGATTGCGCGTCTGGTTGATTCATTATCTGATCTGGACGTACCAATGGGAGGCACTATTGAGTATTTGGCTTCTGAGGATGGTGCCTCCAGGAGAACACGCCGTTCATGCTTGCCAAAGCTCAAACCTTTGATGGCATTGGCATGGAGTTCAGCTTGACGACACCTGTCACAAGGAAGAAGTTCCTGGAGTCTCCATTCTGCTACCGCATCCGCACCAGAATAACTCGCTGTCGCATCACATTTCTTTCTATCTATATGACAAACATGTGTTTTCACTGTTTTCATCCATTATATTGCAAGCCAACACACTGCTCTACCATCTCACAAAAAAAACGCCTAGCCAAATCCAAAAGGAAAAAACTAACCCCTCCTGGGTTTGGCTAAGCGTTTTCTTTGAAACCTAACTCACTTACTTTAAACAGTATAACGCAGTTTTGTGGTAAGCACAAGAAAAAATACACATGATTGCATTTTTTTTCTTTACTATCCTCTCAAATATAGCATACCAAGATGTTTCATAAACAGTTCCAAATTGACAGCCATATTGCAAGTAATAACCAAGGCACAACGATCAAAGATTTGCCCAGATTATTCTATTAATCTGACGATCAACCAAGACAGGTGCAGAAGATGGAGGCCACCCACCCACGGAAAAAAATCAAGTCGAGATGGTGGTCGTTGCCCGCTCCGCCATGAAGACATCCGTTCCACTACAGGCGGTCACGGTGTCACCCACTATCCACAAAGCGTTGTTCGCCACTGGGTGGACGCCGAGGTTGCGATCTAGTTAGTGTCCACCCCAAAAAAGCATAACAAAATGGCCTTAATGGGGTGGGGTACTCTCATTTTTACAAGTTTTTATCAAATGGAGTCATACTTTCGTGGAATATTTCTGCGTCCTGAAGAACCACCTTTGCGTCCATGTGCGTCTCTGGAGTCATTTGATTAATGCATTGATTATCTGTTGATTTATTGTCTCCATTAGACGCAGAGGACGCACTGGACGCAAAATTCTTTACCTTTGCAATTGTGACTATCCTTTTACCATCTTTTTTTGAAAATGTTACATCAATTCCAACACTCCGCATGGCAGGAGCAAGCATCCGTAACTGTCCTGACAGAAGCTTAGCCGTTTTTGGCCACGAACGCTGTTTAATGATCTGTTCATCAACAATCTTATTTAGAACATCAAGCAGTTTACTTGCCGTGCCAGTCCACTTATCCAGATTGGCCAACCATTCATTTATTTCAAGGTACAAAAGAGAACCATCAAGCCCTGATTGGACAGAATCTTTTTGATTGCCAGAATATATTTCAAGGAACTCTCCTGGCTTGCAGCCCATTGCTTCCTCGGCAGCAGTACCCAACTTGGCAAAGTCTGCCATGCGTGGCAACCGAACCATGTGAGTATTTGGTAAATTCTTCAGGACACTGCTCAAAATATTAAGCAAGACACCAAATAAACCTGGACGTGCCGTTTCGAACTCCTTCATCAATTCGTCTTCTGGCCTCCTTTTTTCTTCTGGTATCGGTTGAGACTGCAGGATTATTGATCTATCGATCAAATCCTCTTTGCTTGCAATATCAGTTATTCCGTTTAGAATGACCGGCCTCTTTACATCGATGATTGTTTCATTTGTATCTGAGTACAATTCTCTGGTTGAGAAGCCTCCACCAGTCGATAATCTGCACAAAGAATCCGATAACGGTACTGAAATTCCTGAGATGTTATCTAAAACAACCAACCAAGCATTTCTTGCCATAAGAAGCAGGTCTAGTTCATTTTTTGGGGTTGTACGTAAGGGAGCTACAGAGGGGTCGATCAACATTCGAATCATTTTTGCCAAGGTTGATTTTGCAGAACCTTGTTCTCCTTGGAGGATGAGGATCGGAAAAGGATAGCCAGGACGCAATGCAGCAACCATAAAGGTGATTAATAGAATTCTGTCATTCCCATTTACGTTGAAGAATTTCCAGAAATCTTCAAGATTACCATTCTCAGGTTTTGGAAGAGACAGCATTCCCCTGTGACGGACAAATTTTATCGAAGAATCATGAATAATAGTTACACCATTAGATGTCACCATTGCTACCTGCCATTCGCTATCACACAGATCGATAAAGACCACTTCATTACTGATTGCCACTCGAATGTGAACATCATGTTTCTCACCTTCGAATATCGCCTTACTGTCAAGTAAATTGATAGCATCACTCAAAGCCTGGGATGAGACAGCTTTCTTTGTTTTTGTGTAATGACGCCTTGTAAGCATATATTTGAAGCTTTTTGAGCGTATTTTGAACCTCTCCGTATGATCACCAATTTTGAATTCCCCGTATCCTATTTCCTCTGAATCGTGGAACAATTTTACATCACTCACCAGCTTGACCAGCTCGGTTGCGACATTTTTACCTTTTTTGCTTTGGGATTCAGACATCTTCGGTTGCTTTGCGTCTTGTGCGTCCTGTGCGTCTTTTTTACTGCTATAACAGAAAGTTATGCTATCATCATCTGCGTCCTGCTCTGCGTCCTGTTCGACCTGATCAACGTCTACTGCATCAACTGCTGTTTTTTGGTCAGGATTGGGGATTCCTCTTGGTTTCTTCTTCCCGGCTTTGATCCCGCTCTCAATCGTTTTTATGGATTCTTTGGTCCCAAGCCCAACCATATTTGCTGCTGCCAGTAGTTGCTTCGACACAACATCTTCTGCTACCAAACCACCACCGATGAGCTGGCCAAGACAAAATGCAGCCGTGTTCAGCGTGTCATTCCGATTACCTTCAGCAGCCGATAGAATATTCGCTATCTCACCATTAATGGCCGTTTGTACATATGGATGCGGCACAATTGGTGGATTGCCAGTATTAATTTTTGCTGGCGCGTTATCCTCATGTTGGTCATTAACAACCAACTTATACAACCATTCTGGAAGTTTGGCAGGTTCATGTACAAAAATTTTATTTTTCGTTGTCATTTCCATTGGTAGTTTCCTTTTAAATGATTGGATGGTGGAGCAACGACATAACCACCATCTCCCCTGATGTCCAAACCAGCCCCAACTTTTGATGCCGAATTTCCAACTTTACCTCCAGGATGTTTAAAGTAAATGTGTTCTCCGCCACTCCCTGTTTTCACTCTTATCGTCTCTGGCAGTGGTCCATACTGGTCAAGAAGTTTATTAAGGGATGCTTCGCCACCACTGTCAACATCAACGTCAAGCACAACCAAACCTGATTTTGCTCCGGTGGCAATACCGATGTTGGCCTTCGGCCACTTTGACCACCATTGAGTAATTTGATCATGATCGGTTGTTGCTTCATTGCCCCATTTAACGAGAGGGTGTTTCCCCTGGCTCTTGCACTCATTGTCGTTGCACGAACAGCATCCATTATCGTCTATCCAATGAAGCGGAAACACACTCCATTTGAAATGTTCGACATAACAAAGTGCAGCTTCCTGTTGCGACGTATTGTTCGCGGTTGATAGGATGTTTTCCACTGCATCAGTGCTATCACCCTCTTGCTTATTGTGGGATGGTAATGCATCGATACCACCTTCCAAACAGATCATTGTCATATCCTTTGCCATACTGATCCCGTCGAATACTTGACCGGTAGGCGATTCATAAACCTGTTTTACTGCTGGTTTCAGTTTTTTCTTGAGTATCAGCGCCATCACTTGCTCTCCTTTTGTTTTGTGCAACGCAATTCCAAACAATTAGTAAGTTTTGTCTTTGTTGCGGATTTTTGATTCACAATCCTGTCGTCCAACCCTTGTTTCTCCAACCACTCGAAAAACTTGGTTGGGTTTACGAGCAAACGACGGCCATACCTGATCACCGCCCCTGATTCTTCCAGGCCATTATCCTTGCGATTGAACCAAGCCCACCGGGCATTGATGGGGCACTGCTTTACAAACTCTGGGAACGGCATCAGCCTTTTTTTGGAACCCACTTTTTCGATTTCTGACATTGCTACCTCCTGCCTCTAATAGCTGTTGATTGTCACGATGCGCATCGTGTTGAGGAGCGTAGCGGATTGTTGGATAGATTTCCCTCAGCATGCAAACAACCCATACAAGCGTGTACAGGTTTTCTTGATTTCAGTATAACAAATTGAAATTAAATAGAAAAAATCACGAACCTCTACCATCAAACTAGGCAACGCTTTAACACCAATGGCTTAACCGTTCCCATCATGTCCGCGCAGCCAAGATTCCGGTTGGGGCCAAGTGAACAGAATTGATGATTATGGCCGGAAATGTAGTGTCGTCAGGATAGAGATAGAGCAGGCAGGACAAGTCATGATTTGACGCAGATGACAATAAGGTGGATTGCTACGTGATGGTGCGACTGAACCGAGGATGAAAGCAAAACGGGGGTTCGATTGGATAATGGACTGATGCCATAAGACTGCTTGTTGGATTAATATTATCTACGAGATTGAATGCTTAGAAAGAGATACACTGGTCACTTAGAGCGTCTTTTTTTTGATTTTATCTGCCCATTCATCAGATCTTGTAATCAATGTGCCTGGATGACCACTAAATTCAATTCCTGCACATTCCAAGCTGAGTTTAAGATAATTCTGCAATGGGAGATCCTTTTTCCCCGGCGGAATACCATCAAGAAATGGATTTAGATTTTTATAGAAGTCCCTTATTCTGTTGATGTATCCTGGAAGATCATCTGTTGGCCTGCCACCTTGACTTAAATGTTCGCTACTAAATAAAGGTCTAATTTTTTCACATAATTTAATCATCCTGTCGAGATCGAGCTGTAAACATTCAACAAAGTCACTATCAACTTTTCTAAGAAAAAAATCAAACTGCCACTTCAAATCAGTACCCATGAGACGCAGATGTTCTTTTAATTTGTGTGACTCTTTTTCAATCCGAACAACCATTTCTAAATTATCTTTCTGCCTAGGTCCCGCTTTTTCTGCGGACTTAAACATCATATACTCAAATAAAACGTCAGAGGTGAAAGAAATCAACTTCTCGATATCATCGTCACCAAGAATTCTTTGAGACATGTCTTTTCTGATGTCATTTCGTTGAAATATATCTCTCATTTTTGCACGATTTTCATCAGTGTAATCTTTCATGCCTGTGTCAATTGCGTAAAAATCAAACCCCCAGTCTGGCGTGGCTCTTGACGGTTTATTTTTATTCCCCATAGATGCCTCGGCATATTTATGATTTATCTATATTTCGCTAACACGGTACGATAAATATTATCGCCTTGGCCTGTAGACACAAAAGACAATATCATACATACAGGTGCGACAGATCCAACCCAGGATACTCTATCTTGGCAATAGCTTTCGCCTTAGCAGGTAGCAGTTCACTGCCATGTCCATAATCCTGATCTGTTCCGCCCCCAGACCACCCGCCGAGAAGACGCGCCATATCTTGGCTGACCTCCGCCCGCCGTAACGCATCTCGGAAGCAGTGTCGGAAACTGTGGAACGACGTGCGGGGTTCCTTGGCTTCGATCTTAGTCAGAAATCCACCGAACCATTTGGAGAAATTGTCTGACAGGTATCCTGTCGCTGCTGTAGTCAGCTCAGGAAACAACCGGTTATCACCCTTTACCCGCATGTCCTCCCAGTAGTGCAGGAAGCCTATCTTCACCAGCTCAGGGTGGAGGGGGATGTCCCTGGCGGCGGCAGCGGTTTTCAATTTCTTCTGATGTCCTTCTGGTACATCTGGCGCGTCCTCATCATTGATCTGGATTTTGATGGTTGTAATCCCTCCAGTGACGACCACGTCAGATACCAACAACTGGCAGGCCTCGTTCATGCGCACACCGTGATATAATGCCAGCAGGGGCACCCAGAATCTACCCCGTCGAATCACGTTGGGTCCAGGGAAAGCGTATCCCATCTGGTCGTCTCTACAGCCCACATACAAAGGCGCATTGAAAATCTTTTGAAGCTGTGCCGTGCTGAAGGGCCCCCGCTTCGTCTTGCTTGAAAGTTTGGGAAACCCATCTTGCAACCCTTTTGCTGGGTTGGAATCCATGAATTCTTCTTCAACGGCATAATTGAATAGGGCGGCCAGATTGATCAGGTAGTTCTGTAAGGTTTTGTGGCTGAGTCCAGGAATGCCCCCGGCCTTGGCTTTTGCGATGATCTCTGCCAACCCCATTCCTTTAAATCGCTTTGAGGCATTCGGTGGCAGTGCGACCAGGGATTCTCTGACCTTCCGGCAATCTTCGCGGTTGATCCTTTTGATTGGCTTGTCTGGCCCCAGCAATTCTTTCAGGACATCAAAGATCACCCGGTATCCAATCTTGGTTTTCTCTGCAACACCACGACGGTCAAGATTAGCCAGATAATGATTGATAAGATCAGTCAAGGTCATGACTATTAGGGGAGCTGCAACTTCCGGTTCCTGCACTCCATCCACGGGATCAAATAGTCGGTCAAAGCTCTTGTGTTCGTATCCCCCTCGTAGTCTGGCCTCTCGTCGTCTCAATCGTTCCACCTCACCTCTGGCGATATAGTGGGCAAGTTGATTGAACGGTGCCGCTCCTGGCTCCCCAGCAAAGCCCAATTCCGTTACCAATCTCTGGGCCTCTTTGAAAGCCCACCCCATCACGCTGGGGTCATCGAAGTTTGAAAACGCTCCCAGATCATCTCTTACGATTTCCAGGTAGGTATCAGCATCTTCGGGAATGCCCGACAATTCTTCTGGTGGTAACTGCGCTTCTCGGCGGTGCAACCACAGCATGGCCATTTGTGTTACGTCTTGATTGCTCAAGGATCGTTTGGGTTGCATCTGGGCCGCCTCGAAAGTTTTTCGCACCTCCGAGCAAAGGGCGTCGATCATGGCGTCTTTGGTCCGGGCAGATTCAGCGGCCTCAGAATGGTCGGAGGTCATCAAAGAAATCCAGATCAGCGTTTTGAGTTGACCCTGTTCACCGATCAAAATATCCCAATCCTCCTTGCGGACACCTCCTGGTGCGGTCAATGCCCGCCATAGGTCGAGGTTCTGTTGGACGAGGTAGGCGATGTTGCGTGGTATTTTACGGCGCAGGCCGTAACGCTGCCCTCGTTTTACAAGGTGGGTTTGAATCGGCATGGATTTTGTTCCATGGGTAATGCATTGGGATGAAAGATTTTCATGAACAACCTACCTCAAATTCCCAACCAGTCCAAGGCTCAATGCGGCGGGGATGCACAGGGGTGGACTCTATGCCTGTGCAATTACTGCATTTGTACAACATCTGGTGAAGGACGCAGGGGGGAGCGGTTTGGTTCGAACATGACCCCAGACCAAGACAAGTTCGCCAGGCATGGCCCCCTGTGCGTTCGTGGGCGCGTTATCCTGCCGCCACGACCAAACATGCCAAGAGGGGCGGATGGCCGCCACAGGGGCCGTTTGTTGGCGTTTTCTGGGGAAGCGTCTACCCCAACAAGAGTCCTATCTGCTCCTCGTGAGAGGCGCATGAAGTGGGTCTAAATCAACCATGGGTTCGGGGCAAGGGGTAACAGTAAGGGGTAACAGTTTTGAAATTTAACCCCTTTGATAACAACAACTTGCAAAGTTATCAAAGGCTTAAAATGCGAATGGCGGATGGCGGATGGGGAGGGATTTGAACCCCCGGTGCCTTGCGACACGGCGGTTTTCAAGACCGCTGCTTTAAACCGCTCAGCCACCCATCCTTTTGATGCAGGATACCCCCTCAGTAAAACACAATGCCCCTTGCCACACAACGGTTCAGAAGCACCGGGCTTTTCATAACTGTGGGGGCCATGCTTGTCGTAAGGGAAATCTTCCCAGGATACTGGCAGGATGTTGCCATCTTTTCTATGGTCATGTCTAAAATCCTAGGAGTTTTCTGATATGGGCTTGTTGCGAAGAGAGGGGAAAAGATATACTCGGTCCACGATGAGTCGTTTTGTGTAATGGTGTTGCATGAGGTCTATTGATGACTGAAATTGATCGAATCGAGCGGTTAAAAAGAAAGATGGTTTCCATCTGGGCTTGGTGTGGGACGCACAAAGGGGATGTCCGGCAACAGGAGGCGACGCGAATTCAGGACGAGCAAGCGTGGAATCAGCAGGCTTCTGATTTACAGGCGCGATTATTGCGCTATACGGAGAATGGTAGTCCAACCCTGGAGGAACTGGTAGAGGGACCGAAGGGTGAAGAGTTGGTTTGGTTGGCGGCATTGGATCGGGTATTATGGGGGCATCACTTAGATTTGGCTGGGGATAGAGAGTTATCCACCATGGTGTCTCATGAGGGGGAGGGCGTGGATGGCGTTCCGGCGTCATCGTCCTTTGGGTCCGACCGTTCATCAAAAACAAGCCGGTCATATTCGTAACCATTTGCGACACCATCATATTATTCCATCTCAGGAGAATGGAGATGACGTTCGTGTGGTTATGCCCTCCTTATCCCTGCGGCAAGGTTTAAAAAGCTTGGTTGCCAGTCAACGTCCGGTGAAATGCTACCTGGGGAGTTTTGCCGACGGGATCCAACCCGATTGGCGCGATAGGCCGGATGGAAAGTATACATGTTCCCAATTGCTGCATCTGGATGGCAGGCGTGCCAGTCTGTATCAGGCGTTGGAGGAAGCGCGTACCCAGGGGGCGGATGTGGTGGTGTTGCCGGAACTGAGTCTTTGTCCAAAGTTGCGCCAGGAAGTGTGCTGTTGGCTGCGAGACGAGTCGCACCCTTTTTGCATGGTGGTTCCTGGGAGTTTTCATGAAAGGCCAGACGCGTATTCGGAAATACCAGTCAATCGTACCCGGTTGCTGGATGGCAAAGGACATGAGATTTTGATCCACGACAAGATGCTTCCCATGGATACCGGTCATGTTCATGAGGTTATTACGCCCGGAAAATGTTTGCATCTCCTGAACACCCCTCTGGGCTTGGTGGCACTGGCCATTTGTCGGGATTTTTTGGAAGAGGATCAATTTTACAGGTTGCCATGGCAAGAGATTGCCCCAGATTGGGCCTTTATCCCTTCCATGACGCCCATCCAGGGTGTCAGATCCCATGAAAAAACTGCTAACTCTTTGGTCAACTGTTGTGGAACACGGTCTTTGGTCCCTAACCAGTGTCCGTCTGGCACTTATGCAGAGGGTAATAGCCACGGTTTTGCCTGTTGGCCAGATGCGGTGGGAAAAAGTCAATTATGCACCATCCAGCCTTGGTTGCGTCTGGTGTCGATTCCTATTTAAAGTTGGTTGCCATGAATTTTAATCTTAATGAAGTCTCTCCCGCTTGGTTGGCCTTGGTGCCTGACCTCCAGGACATATTGAATGCGGTCCGTGCTATTCCGCCTGACCGCTGGCGTGAACGATTGGCCGAAGTCTTGGATTTTGCCTATCGGGTTCGGTTTGCCAGGATCTTGATGAATCATCCCGCGACCAGGGAGATGGAGGCGTTGGCCCTGCATCTGGAGGATGTGGCGGATGATGCAGATCGTGCGGCAACGTTGGATGCTCTGTCAATACGGTATGCCTCGCGTTGGCGCATGTTGCGCAATGTGTTGGAGGATCGTTTGGCTGTGCGCGAGTGTTCCATTCCAGAAATCGTCACCCAGCGACGCAAGGTCCGGCCTATTCTGGAAGAGATCCGCGCCAAAAATCGTTTGTCCCAACAACAGTTGACTGACCAATTTGGATTGGAAGGTGCTGAATTATCGCGCATTTTCGGCCTTTTGGAGGGGTGGGAACTTGTGGTGCGAGATAAAATGGCAGAAGAACAATGGTTGTTCTTGGGGCCGCGTGCGGGTGAGGTTATCGGAAGTAACGTTGTCCCTTTTTCTCGGCGTGGTATTCTCCCAGGTGCGGAGAAACAGGATGTGGATACGGTTTTGGCAGTGAGACGACAAGCATGAAAATATTGACTTTCTACTCCTTCAAAGGTGGTGTTGGGCGCACAGCCTTGTTGATGCACTTGGCCATTCAATGGGCCGACCGGGGGCGGGTGGTGGCGGTGGTGGATATGGATCTTAACGCCCCCGGCTTGAGTTTTCATCCTTGGATGGATCCTCATGAAGATGCCGCGCTCCAGGACTATGGCACCAGCGATTTATTGTCCACTTACTACGCCAATCGTGACCTTGAACAAGGGACGTTTGATTTTTTCCCCCCCAGCCGCCTGTTGCGGGAGGTTCGCCCGGCTGATGGTGACAAATGGGGCAGTGGCGGACGTTTGCTGGCGTTGCCGGCAGGTCGTGTCAGTCTTCCCCAAGCGGCGACATTTGACGATATCACCCAGCACAAGGTGCCATCGTCCCCATCGTCTGAAGACGGGCAAAAAGACCGGGAGGATCCTGAGCGTCGTTCCCTGCGGGCTTTTGCCAAACTGTTCCGCGAGGATTTGGCCCAATTTAAACCTCCGGGAAGCCAGCGCACCATCGACTATTTGCTCATCGACTGCCGTACCGGTTATCCCGATTTGGCGGATTTGGCCATGGGGTACTTGGCAGACCGGATTGTTTTGGTGGCGGGTCTCAACGGGCAGAATCTAAAGGGATTGAAATTGACCCTGGAGACGTTGCGGCCAGGGCGCATTCCACCGGGACGGTTTGCCACGGATGCGGTGGTTGTTTTTTCTCCGGTATCGGCCCATTGGCGCGATTCATCGGAATCCATGGCAGCCATTACGGAGGGGATAGGAGTACTTGAAGGTGCCCGGTTACCATTGGGGGATTTTGAACCCATCGAAAAATTGCCACCTGTTCATACCTTGCCTTATACGCCGCATTTGGCGGTGTCGGATGTGCCGGTTTATCGGGAGCGGTTTTTGGGGCGGTTGCACCATTATTGGGAGGCCGTTTATGAAATTGCCTCCGAGTTAGTCCCCGAAGATCTGCCGGAGGAGTTGGCATTTGATCTCAAGCGGAAGGTTAAAAATTTGATGGGGTTGGATATTGTCCAGATCGTGGAATATTGGCAAAAAACAGACGTATCGTTGAAAGGAAAAGAAGTTTTGCCAACTCTCTCTGTGGGGAACCTCCCCCTGGCAGAGATCATGCGTCTGCCCAAGTGGCACTGGCCATTGGCTGGCGATCGGGAAAAGATTGACCAATGGTATGCCAAATTGCCTGTAAAACCGGGGGAGGAGCCGGAACGGGAAAGGTTTCTGGATGACTTGTGTGCCTCCGCTTCCTTGGGCTTTGAGGGGAAGCGTGATCTTATTAAAAATTGGCCGGAGTTGAGCAGGTTTCAGAAAGATTCTTTGTTGGAAATTCTTGCTGAGGAGCAGACAAAGTTGGCTGCTTCCAATAGCAGCCAGGGTAGAACGATTTTACGACGGTTGGCGCAGAGTCAGCGAGATTGGGCCAGATTGGTTTTGGAGGATGAGAAGGCAGGCGACCGGGCCATGTTGTATTGGCCTTTGGAAGGACGCCAAATTTTTGCTGCCTGGGAGTCCCGTCCAGAATATTGGTTTTGGTTGGTGGAAAACTTGGTCCGTAGTTGGCCGGATGGAGCCGGTCCGCATAGTCCTGCGTTGATCACTTTGGTGAAACCGGCACTGGTGCATCTTGAGCAGTTGGCTGATAAGGATTTTTCTGGAGGCATCTGGAATGATCTTGGCATTTTGTTGTGTGATTCTCTGACCCGTTATAACGAAGCGGAATCTGCTTATCGTAAGGGGTTGGCGTTGAATGCGCAGAGTGCCTATATCCTGGGTAACCTTGCCAACCTTATGTATAAGGTTCGCCACTCTAATGATGAGGCGGAATCACTGTATCGTCGCGCCCTTGAGGCAGACCCAAATAGTGCCCATAACCTGGGCAACTTTGCCCTTTTTATGAACATCGCTCGCCATTCTGACGATTCTTACGATGAAGCGGAGCGGCTGTATCGTCGCGCCCTTGAGGCAGACCCGAACAATGCCAATAACCTGGGCAACTTTGCCCTCTTCATGAACATCGTTCGCCATTCTGACGATTCTGACAATGAAGCGGAGTTGCTGTATCGTCGCGCCCTTGAAGCAGACCCGAACCATGCAAATAACCTGAGAAATTTTGCTATCTTCATGAACATCGTTCGCCATTCTTACGATGAAGCGGAGCGGCTGTATCGTCGCGCCTTTGAAGCAGACCCGAACAATGCCAATAACCTGGGCAATCTTGCTTTGTTTTTGTTGGCTCGGGGGCGTCGAGAAGAGGGGCTGGTCTGGTTGAATAAGGCATTGGCGCGATTGGCCGATGTTCCCAATCCCATATTGGAAGCCCAGTGCCGATTCTGCCAATATGCCCTGGGGCCGGACCTTGAACGCCCCAAGGCTCTCGCTAGGTTGCGGGTGCTGCTCGACCAGCCAACCATCCGCTCCCCAGGATGGGATTTCTCCGCCATCATCGAACAAGCCCGCCAGAATGGGCACCCTGCCATCGCGTGGCTGAATCGCCTGGCTCAGGTGATTAGCGACAACCAACCCCTCGCTTTGCTGGAACCGTGGCCCGATAGGTGAGAAAAGGGGACCGATTTCCTGCCCCATGATGCACGGTGAAAGTCAGAAATATTTTCGAATGTGGACTTGTCGGGGAAAAACTGGTAAATTGGCTGCGCCGGAGGGAAATCGGCCCGCTTTTGGGTCTCGTTCCCTCCGGTTGTGCGTTTTCAAAGGTAGATTGTCGATTGACCCACTCCAAGACAGACTGGAAATCTGTCCGGTTGGCCGTGGGGCGTGGTTTATTCCCAGTCTGAACTCCAAAAGATAGAGATTTTCTGAAATTTCGATGGGGAAAAAAAATGGCAAATGGCAACTCTTCAGAGCAACCTAAGTTTCCTGGCATCAAAGCGGTGATTCATGGAAACGGGGCCGTGGCCCATGTGATGGGGCATGTGTGTGGTGGCGTTATCGGGTATCCCATAACACCCTCTACGGAAATCTCTGAAATCTACGAATCCTATCGCGCCAACGGTGGTATGAACGTCTGGGGCAAACATCCCTTCTTCTTCGAACCGGAAGGGGAACACTCCGCCCAGAGCGGTGCCCTCGGTGCCGCCTTGATGGGGGGACTCTATACCTCCAACGCCTCTTCCAGTCAGGGAATCCTCTATGGTCTGGAATCCCACTATGTCACCGCCGGTAAAAAAATTGGCGGATTCGTCCTCCATATCGCCGCTCGGGTGGTCTCCAAACATGCCCTGAACGTCATGGCAGGTCATGATGATGTCTATTCCATGGTCAATTCCGGCTATACCATCTTGTTCGGCAGCAACCCCCAGGAAGCCGCCGACCTAGCCGCCATCAGCTACAAAGTCAGTGCCTTGTCGTTGATCCCGGTGGCCAACGCCATGGACGGATTTGCAACCTCTCATATGCAAAGCGAAGCCCTCCTCCCGGAAGCGCAATTGCTCCAAGGGTTTCTGGGCGATCCCGAAGAACGGATCCCTTGCCCGACCCTGGCCCAGGAAATGCTCTTCGGTGCCAAAGGTCGCGTTCACCAACTAACCCAGTTCGTCCATAAAAATCGCAGTGATTTTGACGAGACCGCTTTGGGTAACCTCCTGAACCATCTGGCTGCCAACGCCCAGAATATCGAAAAAGATAACGCCGGGGGAACCATCGGCAGCACCCTGGAATGGGTTCCCGCCGCCCTCCACGCCAAATGGTCGCGGCAATGGCGTAATGCCCACCAAAAAGGGACGCGGGCCAGGGTTCCCGCCCTGGTGGATCCCAATAACCCCGGTAGTACCGGACCGGTCCAAAACCAGCCCGATTTCCAGGGCGGTTGTGCCGATCATCGCACCCATTTTGCCGGTGCCGTCCCAGGGTTTATCCGCCAAGCGATGGACGAATATTCCCAGTTGACCGGGCGATCCTACAAACCGGTGCGGACCTATCACAGCGAAGATGCCGAATATGTCGTCCTCTCCATGGGATCGGTCACCGATGACTGCGAGGCGATGGTGGATCATCTGCGCTCCCAAGGGAAAAAAGTGGGTTCGGTCTCCATCAAGCAGTTCATGCCCTTCCCCGAAGCGGATATCGTCGCCGCCCTTCAGGGCAAGAAAGTGGTTACCGTATTGGAGCGTTCCGACTCCACCATGCTGAGTGAATTGGTCGCCAATGCCTTGTTCAAGTCGGTCCAAAACCATCGGCAACCCCGCCATGATGGTATTGCCCCCATGGCGGAAGCACCGATCGTATGCACCGGTATTTTTGGTCTGGGTGGCCATGACCTGCAACCCCGGCATCTGGTGGCGGCATTTCGTAACATGGAGGAGGGGACCAATATCCCCCTGTATTACCTCGGTTCCCGTTTCTTTGAAGATACCCAGGACCAGGAATTGATGGATCTGCAACAAAGACTTCGCCAAGCCTATCCCGAAACGGTCAAAATGGCTTTCCCCACCGATTCCAATCCCCACTTGCTCCCTCCAGGGGCACTCCGGGTGCGGTTTCATTCCGTCGGCGGTTATGGAACCATCGCCACTGGGAAGCTTTTGACCGATATCCTGGCGGGTGTCATGGAACTCCATTCCAAGTCGGCCCCCAAATATGGTTCGGAAAAAAGTGGTGCCCCCACCAATTTCTACCTTACGTTAAGCCCTGAACCCATCAAGATCACCAACGCGGAACTGGAGGATGTGGAAATCGTCCTCTCCCCGGATCACAAGGTTTTTGAGCATACCAATCCGTTGCGTGGTTTGTTGCGTGGTGGCACCTTCATCATGCAATCCAACGAAGCACCGTTGGAAGTATGGCGGAGGTTGCCCGCTGCGGCACGAAAAGTCATTCGGGACCATGATATTCACTTTTACGTGGTCGATGCCTTCAGTATCGCCAAGGAAAATGCCCCGACCCAGGATTTGCAGGTTCGGATGATGGGGATTGCTTTTATCGGTGCCATGTGTGGCAACGTCTCCCAGGTGGTGGGCCGCTCCAGCGAGGAAGCGTTGCTGACCAAAATTCAAAACCAGATCCAGAAAAAATTTGGTGGCAAAGGCGACAAAGTGGTCGCCAGCAACATGTCTGTCATCAAACGGGGTATTTTGTCCACGCGCAAGGTGGAATACAACGATCCCACCTTTGTCGCTGCCGAGTCGGGCTTGAATGAGACCCAAAGTGGCTTGGGAGTGGCGATTTCCGCCTCCATGGTCCAACGGGAAACATCGTCCAATTATGCCGGGGCGTTTGATCAAAACTATTATGCCAAAACCACCTCCGACCCCTTCAAAGCGGGGACCATCGGTGAAAGCCCCATCTATCCCGGTCAGGGGTTGCACATTCCCATCGCTACCGCCGCTTGGAAGGATAAGGGGCTGTTCCGTCTGGATGTGCCGGAGTTTGTTTTCAATCTGTGTACGGGGTGTATGGAATGCGCTGTGGCCTGTCCCGATGCCGCCATCCCCAACACCGTGCATGAAATTCATGACCTGATCACGGCGGGGATTTCGGAGTTGAATATCCCGTCCCAACAGCAACATGCCCTGATGGAGCTGGTAATTCCCCTCTCCAATGTGGTGCGGGAACTGTATCGTAAACTCCCCGCCAAAGATCCCAAGCCATTCAGCGAAGTGGTGGCCGAAGCGGGATTCCAGATGGATATCGGGATGGATTTTGGGACCAGTACGACCATCCGGGAAAATTTCTCCAAGCTTGTCGCCGATCTGGCCAAGTTCCAAGTGGCCAAAACCCGTCCATTTTTTGATGCCCAGGAAAAAGCGGTTCCAGGGAGTGGCGGTCTTTATTCGGTGGTGGTGGATCCCTGGAAATGTACGGGGTGTCTGGAATGTGTCGATGTTTGCGGACCGGGTGCGTTGGTGGAAAAGGTGCAAACCCGGGAATTGGCCGTCCGGTTGGAAGAAGGATTTACCTTTTTGTCCCGCCTCCCCAACACACCGGCCCGTTTTTTCAACAACGCCCTGACCCCCAGTGGTGATACCAAACGGATGATGTTGGATCACAAGAACTATTATGCCTTAACAGGGGGGCATGGTGCGTGTCGCGGATGCGGTGAGGTGACGGCGGTGCGGTTGTTCACCGGGATGAATCGTGCTTTGCACAGTGAACGATATCGCCGCCGGATTGTCCAACTGGAACAACTGATCAAAGCGGTCAATGACAAGCTGTCGCAGCTGAATGGCGATGAACCCCGCAGGCTTCGGTTGCAAAGTGCTTTGCAGATTATGGAAAAGAGCCTCTACAACTATGAAAGCGGTCCCACAGGCCATGGTCCTGCCAATGCCATCATCGCCAATGCGACTGGGTGTACCAGCGTGTATGGTTCCACCAGCCCTTTCAACCCCTATACCGATCCGTGGGTGAACAGTCTGTTCCACGATACCGCGCCATTGGCCAAGGGGATCTTTGAAGGTTTGGCGCAGCATGTGGCTCAGGAATTCAAAGCGGTCCGTGTGGCAGAGTTGGAATTGCGGGACGCCTACGACAAGTCCCACGATGAATTCTTCAAATATTTTGACTGGGCTAACTTCGATCATGAAGAGCGGTCGTTGCTCCCGACGGTCTTTACCTTGGGGGGTGACGGTTCCCAGTTTGATATCGGCTATGGTGCCTTGTCGCGTATGCTGACGACTCGGACGCCGATCAAGTTTTTTGTGGTGGATACCGGAACCTATTCCAATACCGGTGGTCAAGCTTCGACGTCAAGCTTTATGGGGCAGGATTCCGATCTGGCGCGCCATGGCCGCAAGCATTCTGGAAAAACCGAAACGCGCAAAGAATTCAGCCTTTTGGCCGCTTTCCATCCCATGGTCTATGTGGTGCAAACGTCGGTGGGTGTTCAGAACCATTTTATGAAGAATGTTCTGGATTTGCTCAATTATCAGGAATCTCCGGCGTTGTTGACGGTTTATACCCCTTGTCAACCGGAGCATGGGATCGGTGACAATGCCGCAACACGGCGGGCGCGGGAGGCGGTTCAAAGTCGCGTGAACCCCGTTTTCGTCCACAATCCCCTCGCTGGGGAAACATTGGCAGAACGGTTTTCCATCGAAGGCAATCCTGACCCGGATAGCGATTGGAGCAAAACTTCCATCGCCTATGAGGATGCCGAAGGGCACCCAGGGATCAAAGAGATCCCCTTTACTCCGGCGGATTTTGCCGCGAAGGAAGGGCGTTTCAAAAAACATTTTACCCCGGTGCGCAGTGATGATGAATTGCGTGAAATATCTCAGTTTATCGCACTTTCCAAAGAAGCGCGGGAGGGATTGACCCCCTTCATTTGGTCTACCGACAAGAAGAATCATCTCATTCGGCTGGCTGTTTCCCCTGAGATTGTCGCCATGACCGATGACTGCCTCAAGAATTGGCGGACGTTGCAAACTCTGTCGGGTATGCAGTTGGGGCAGATGATTGAAAGTCACCGTCAAGAGATGGAACTGTGGAAAAATCGCTACGAGCAGGCGGTCAAAGAGAGAGAACAAACCATGGATTCCATCGCCCGTGGGATGTCGGAACTGGCTTCTGGGGCGCGAGCCTCGGCGGCGGGGATCGTTGGGGCGGCCCTGGTGGGGGCGGGTGTCATTTCCGCTGGGGAAGCGGGGGCCAAGGGGGGGAGTGCGGGTTCGGGAAAACCGTTGGTGGTTATCGATGAAGCCGATACCCCCAAGTGTACCAACTGTAAAAAATGCTACTTGGATGTCAGCACCTTGTTTGAGTGTGTGACCATCATGCATGAAGGTAAATCCAAGGAGGTGAGCCGGGTGAAACAGGGGGTTTTGAAGAGTGTGGAATTGACACCTGACCTGGTTAAAAAGGCCGAACGTGTCGCCAATGATTGCGATGCTGCGATCATTCAGTTCAACCGTCCCGCGTGATACCGACTGAATGCGCCACTAGGAGGCACTATCATGGATAACATCCATTCTTCCATGGAATACAATTATGATCCGTCCGATTTGGAGCGGTATTATCGGGCGACGCAGGTTATCGAGGCGACCAGCCATCACCAGCAGTCGGTGGCGGAGCAGATGAAAAATTTGGAGTCCAGTCACGCTGTCGAGGTGTTTCAAAAACAGTTGGATCTCCTGAAGGAACGGCTGTTCAACAATCCGGCGATGTTTCGCAGTATCTTCATCGAAGAAGGTGTCGATGCCATCGCCGGCGAATTCCGCAGGGAGGAGATGACCCAGGAATTCATCCACAAGTTTTGGAGCTTGTTGTTGCCGGGCGATGCCATGAGCGTTGTCCTGATGCGTTTTGTCTGGGATGTCCCCCTCAAGTTTAAACGGCGGTTTATTCAAGGAATTGACCGTTATTTGTCGGATAAGTATCCGATGTTCAAGGGGTTGTCGCAGGGGTGGCCGAGCCAGAACAATATCCCCCCCTACATCCGCCCCGCCGACGAGCGTAACAAGGATTTTGACCTGGTTAACCAGGGATATCTGGGTTACATGGGGCTGGGGTATTCCTTCCGTGAGGTGGAATTGTTTGTCTGGTTGGAGGTGTTGCGCGACAAACAGTGTGATGATCGTCCGTGTGAAATTGGCGTTCCCACGGGTCGTCATGAGCCGAAGGGAGGGTGTCCGGTCAAGATTCATATCCCGGAGATGTTGCATTGTTTGGGTGAGGGGCGTTTTGAGGAGGCGTATGCGATTATTCGTGACTCCAATCCGCTCCCCAACGTCACTGGGCGGGTTTGTCCCCAGGAGCATCAATGCCAGGGGGTGTGTACCCTGGTGGAGAAGCCCATGGAAATTGGGCAATTGGAATGGTATTTGCCGCAAAGTCGGAAGGTGAAGGATCCCAATGCCCTGTTTCAGATCGCCAGCGATTATGTGAGTCCGTGGATGGAGGGGAAGAAGCCCCCCATCGCCGTGGTGGGATCGGGACCGGCAGGGATGATCAATGCCTATTTGTTGCTCAAGGCGGGATTTCCGGTCACAGTTTTTGAGGCGTTCCATGAATTGGGTGGGGTGCTGCGCTATGGTATCCCGGAGTTTCGTCTACCCAATGAGTTGATCGATGATGTCATCAAGAAGATCAAACAATTGGGTGGCGAGTTTGTCACCAATTTCCTGGTTGGGAAGACGACGACGCTGGAGCAACTCAAAGAGGCGGGATTTTGGAAAATTTTTGTGGGGACCGGCGCGGGTTTGCCCAAATTTCTCAATATCCCTGGGGAACATTTGAACGGGGTGATGTCGGCCAATGAATTTTTGACCCGTGTTAACCTGATGAATGCCCATCGGGATGATTATGAGACGCCGCTGCCGGATATTAAGGACAAGAAGATTATTGTCATCGGCGGTGGCAATACCGCCATGGATGCGGTGCGGACTGCCAAGCGTCTGGGGGGTGATGTGACCATCGTGTATCGGCGGACTCGTGAGGAGATGCCGGTACGGGTGGAAGAGTTGCATCATGCGTTGGAGGAGGGGATTGCGTTGAAGGTGTTGCGCACTCCTATCGAATTTCGCGGGGATAATCATCATTTTGTCCGGGAAGCGGTCCTGGATGTGATGACGTTGGGGGAACCCGATGCCTCGGGTCGGCGCAGCCCGGTCCATACGGGCCATACCGAGACGATCCAGATTGATTTGGCCATCATGGCGTTGGGTAATACTTCCAACCCTATTGTCAAGGATGCCGAGCCGGGGTTGAAGACCACCAAGTGGGGGTCTATCGAGGTCAATGCAAAAACGCAGGAGACCTCCATTGAGAATGTTTTCAGTGGGGGGGATGCGGCGCGTGGCGGTTCCACGGCGATCAAGGCGGCGGGCGATGGGTTGAGCGCGGCGCGGGAGATCGGGTTGAATTTGCCGGAAGAACCTTTGGTGATCCGCAAGATGATTGCCAAGGCGATTCATTACACCCGGATGGGACAGGCCAAGGCGACTATTCGTGAGAAGACCCAGTTGGGCGAGGGGATTGTCGAATTTGTGATTGAATCGCCTCTCATTGCCCGTTCGGCGAAGGCGGGACAGTTTGTCCGGGTATTGGCTTGGCAGAAGGGGGAATTGATCCCTCTGACTTTGGCCGATTGGGATGCCCGTCGGGGGACCATCACGTTGGTGGTGCAAGGGTTGGGAACCAGCAGTATGGTGATCAACAATATGGCGGTGGGAGAAAGTTTCCACGGCATTGCCGGGCCGTTGGGGTTGGCGAGCAAGCTCCATCGGTTTGAAAATGGGGAGACGGTGGTTTTTACGGCGGGTGGTGTTGGGTTGCCGCCGGTCTATCCCATCATGCGGGAACATTTGGCGTTGGGAAATCATGTGACATTGATTTCCGGTTTTCGTAGCAAGGGTCATATTTTTTGGTCCAAGGAGCATGAACGGGTGGGGCGGTTGCAGGCCCGTTATCCCAATACCCTGGAGGTTATTTACACGACCAATGATGGCAGCATGGGGTTCAAGGGGTTTGTGACGGGGCCGTTGATGAAGATTTTGGAGAAAGCCCGTGACGGCCAGGGGCGGCAGGTGGGTGAGGTTGTCACCATCGGACCGCCGTTGATGATGCGGGCGGTGAGTGATTTAACCCGTCCTTTTGGGGTGCGAACCATCGCCAGTTTGAACTCCATCATGGTGGATGCCACGGGGATGTGTGGGGCGTGTATGGTGCCGGTGACCATCAATGGCAAGATGGTGCGCAAACATGCTTGCATCGATGGGCCGGAGTTGGATGCCCACATCATTGATTGGGAAAAGTTCATGCCCCGATTTATGCAATTCCGGGCCAAGGAACTCAAAAGCATGGAAAATCATGGTCTGAAGCTCTAAACCGACAGGATTACGGGGGGCCGGGGGGGATTATCCCCCC
>PEAO01000011.1:0-2437 GCA_002753615.1 Magnetococcales bacterium DCbin2 | reverse complement strand
GGCGGGGTTTGGGGCAGCGCCCCAAGGTTTTCAGCAAGGTTGTTTGTGTGGATCAGTCCATTTCGGTGGCGCGTATCCACCTGGAACAGGTGCAACAAAATCTGTCCCAGGTGATCCGAACGCAGTCTCCGGTGATTCGGTGGTTGTTGGCGGCGTTTGCCAGCGGTGGCCACGTCTTGCTGGAAGATGTCCCCGGTACGGGTAAAACGACGCTGGCCAAGGCGTTTGCCCGTTCCATCGGGGTTGATTTTAAGCGGATCCAGTTTACCCCAGACCTTCTCCCTTCGGATATTCTGGGGGTTTCGATATTTGATCAGGAAACACGGCGGTTTGATTTTCGTGAAGGGCCTGTTTTTGCCCATATCGTGTTGGCTGATGAGATCAATCGCGCTTCGCCGCGTACCCAGTCGGCACTCCTGGAGGCCATGGGGGAACAGCAGGTGAGTGTTGAGGGGAAGGTGCGTCTTTTGCCTTCGCCATTTTTTGTTGTCGCTACCCAAAATCCCGTTCTGTTTCACGGCGTTTATCCGTTGCCGGAGGCGCAGTTAGACCGCTTTGCCGTGTGTTGTTCTTTGGGGTACGGCTCCAGCGAACTGGAGATGGCGATCCTCTCCGATCAGATGGCGGGGCACCCTTTGGAGACGATTCAGCCATGTATCCATCTTGAAGATACCCTCCTGGTGCAGGAAACCGCTCGCGGCATCCGGGTGAGCGAAGAGATCAAACGTTACATTGTCACGTTGGTTGCCAAAACCAGAACATGGCCTGGTGTCCGCCTGGGCGTCAGTTCCCGTGGGGCGATTGCTTTGATGAAACTGTCGCAGGCGTTGGCGTTGATGGATGACATGGCTTTTGTCACCCCGGAGCCGGTGCGTGAAGTGGCGGTCGCTGCACTGGCGCATCGCTTGATGCTGGATGATGAGGCCCGTTTTTCGGGGGTTACGGGTGCGCGGATTATCGCCGATATTCTGGCGGATACCCCGGTCCCCTCATGAACCGTTGGATCCAGACTTTCTTTTGGATCGGTGCCAGACGATTGCATTTTTGGAGTTTTTGGTTCACCCGGGCATGGACCCCCATGGGAAAACGGATTGTGGTCGGTGCTTTGGCGGGTGCCATTTTTGGGATCAACACCGAGCTGTCCATGGTGTACCAGGTTTTTTCCCTGTTGCTATCGTTGATGTTGTTTGCGGTGATCGCCGCCTCTTTCAGCCGTGTCCGGTTGGCGGGGGCGCGTCAACTCCCGGCACAAGTCATTGTGGGCAAGCCTTTCGAGTATGAACTGCATCTCAGCAATCCGACGGGAATCATCCAGCACGATGTGGTTATTTTTGAAGATTTTCCCGATCCCCGCCCTGATTTGAATCTATTCCTGCACTCTCGCGGAGACCCTGTTGATCGGCGTCGCAATGCCTATGATCGTTGGGTTGGTTTTCACCGTTTTGTCGGTTTGACGGAAAAAAGGTTGGGCATTCGGGTTGAGAAGGTCACCATCGATGCCATTCCTCCTTATGGAGAGGTCCATGTGCGTCTCAAGGCGACGGCGACGCGCAGGGGAACGATCCATTTTTCTGGTCTGGCCATAGGTCGCGCCGATCCCTTGGGATTATTTTACCGGTTTTCCCCCATTTCGGTACCGGGGACGGTGTTGGCGGTGCCGCAATCCTATCCACTACCCCATACGTTTCATATTTCTGGCGGGCGTAGACATCTGCCAGGGGGGATGGCCATGGCGGCGGGGGTGGGGGAAATGGATGAATGCGTCGCTTTGCGGGATTATCGCCCTGGTGATAGTCCACGGACTTTTTATTGGCCGGCCCTGGCAAAAACGGGAAAATGGGTGGTGGTGGAGCGGCAGGAAGAGTTTTTTGTTCGGCATGGCTTGGTTCTGGACACCTTATGCCAGGTTCCAGAAGCGGTGTTTGAAGATGCGGTCTCGTTGGCCGCTTCCTTGGCCGCCAGACCTGGGCATCCCGATGGATTGCTCGATTTACTATTCGTGGGTCTTCAGACTGTGCAACTTACCATCGGTCGCGGATTGGGTGGGTATCCGCGTATTTTGGAAGCTTTGGCCACGGCCCAGATGCAGGGGGAGCAACCTTTTTCGCGGTTGTCGCAACGGGTATTGTCTCAAGTCCAACGGTTTAGCGGTCTTTTCATTGTTTTGATCCATTGGGACCAGGATCGGGAAAATTGGGTGCGTGCCTTGGTGACCCAAGGGGTTCCCCTGCGGATCTTTTTGATTCAGGGGGAAGATTCACCGCCGCCATCCGTGCCGATTCCAAAGGGACGATTTCCCGGATTTTTTCTCCTCCGTTCGGGGGCGATCCGCCAGGGGCTGATGGGATAGATGACAGGGCAATCGCATTTGAAATTGGCACGTCCAAATGCCTTGGAAAAGATAAATTATTAAAAGAAAAAAGGGGTCTGGGGGATT
>PEAO01000196.1 GCA_002753615.1 Magnetococcales bacterium DCbin2 | reverse complement strand
GCCCTTCAGCGCTGATGATACTGCAACTTAAGTTGTGGGAAAGTAGGACACTGCCAGGAAGCTTTATTTTTAAATACACTCGTTTTGTGTCTTTGTTTTGTCCCCTTGTTTCGTGCCCTTGTTTTGTGTGAGCCGGCATGGGGGGCACTTAAAACAGCCAGTGGAGCCAGGGTTCGTGAAAACCTTTTACGCGACAGCCGAGGACATCAAGCCGACGGTCAAGTGGTGTGTCATTGATGCTGAGGATGTAATTCTCGGTCGTTTGGCTACTGAGGCAGCCAGGAGGTTGCGCGGTAAGCACAAGCCCATTTATACGCCGAGCATGGATACGGGTGATTATGTTGTCATCGTGAATGCGGGCAAGATCAAGTTGACGGGGAACAAGCGCGAGGATAAGGTTTATTATTGGCATTCGCGGTATCCTGGCGGTTTGAAGTCGAAGACGGTGCGTGAGGAGTTGGAAGGGCGGTTTCCAGAGCGTGTTGTTATGCGGGCCGTGAAGGGGATGATGCCCAAGAACAAGATGGGCCGCACGATGTTCAAGAAATTGAAGGTTTACGCGGGGTCTGAACACCCCCACGCTGCCCAGACGCCTGAATCCATCGTGATCAACGTCACCCATAAGAAGTAGCTGGTGGCTGACCCCGGTGGCGGGTTTGAGGTGCGTTTAGGGACGATGGGGTGATTTGGTTTAGTAAGAGACTGATTTGGGGAGCTGTGGGACATGGGACTCGAGAAAGCAACGTATTCCACCGGGAAGCGCAAAGAAGCGGTAGCCCGTGTGTGGATTATGCCGGGAAGTGGGAAGTTCACCATCAATAAGAAGCCCATTGAGCAATATTTTGGGCGTCCGGTGTTGCAGATGGTTGCTCGGCAGCCGTTTCAGATTACCCAAATGACAGATCGTTTTGATGTGGTGGTTACCACGGTGGGTGGTGGCAACTCCGGTCAGGCTGGGGCGATCAAGCATGGGATTTCCAAGGCTTTGTGTATTTTTGATGTCAATTTTCGTCCGGCGTTGAAGAAGGCTGGCTTCATCACACGCGATTCGCGGGTTGTGGAGCGTAAGAAATATGGCAAGCACAAAGCCCGTAAGAGTACGCAATACTCCAAACGGTAATTGGTTTTTGGGGGGAAATGAGTGGGAAGGATCTGAAAAAAGGGAGGCTTGGCCTCTCTTTTTTTTGTGTTATGAGGGGCTGGGGATTTAAGAGTAACCGTTTAGCCCCCCCCTTAAATTATTGAAAGAAAAAAGGGGTCTGGGGGATTGCCCCCAGGGTTTTGATTTTGTTTTTGAATTTAAACAAAAATATTTCCAGCTTTAAGTTTTTGGTTTAAAGTCAAAACCCTGGGGAAAGAATTCCCCAGACCCCTTCTTTCTTTTCAATAGTTTTTTAGGGGGAGTTCTGAACGACTACGCACACAAGGAAAAGGGGCGTACAGGTTACATACGCCCCTTCAGATCCATCCGGCTTCACCTTCTGGTTCCCCTCCCAAAGCTGATCTGCATCCCCAGGCTCGTAAGCCCAGGTACCTCTCAGCTATGGATGGCCTCATACTTCGCTTCCAGCTCCTCCTTGGATTCCTCATGCTCAGGATCGGCGACAATACATTCCACAGGGCAAACTTCCACACACTGCGGCTCATCAAACGCGCCGATACACTCGGTGCAAAGATCGGGATGAATGTAGTAAATGTCTTTGTCCACATCGGATCCGTCCGTAATGGCCTCGTTGGGACACTCCGGCAAACACACATCGCAATTCGTACAATCCTCATTGATCATTAACGCCATGTCTCAAACTCCCTGATGTACGGGTAACTGAATTCAAACACCAAAGCTTGCTAGTTACCAAACTTGATCCCCCTTGGCAAGCTAATCCGCCACAAAAATTTGCAAAAATATTTTTTATCCCCAACAAAGTCCCAACCCAGTGACCATCCAGCCTAGCTGGATCCCATTTTCTTGTCACGGAAATAACGGCAACTGTGTCAATCCCGTCCTCTCATCCAACCCAAACATAAGATTCATATTCTGTACCGCTTGACCCGCCGCCCCTTTCACCAGGTTGTCTATCGTGCTTAAAACAGTCAACCAACCCGTGCGACGATCCTCCACAACCCCCACATGAACATAATTGGAACCACGAACATGATTGGTCGCCGGCAATACCCCGTCCTTCATCACCCGGACAAACGGTTCATCTCGATAAAAATCGGCAAACCGCCCCCGCCAATCGCCCCCCTCCTCCCCAGCCACAGGACGCACATGACACGTAGACAATATCCCCCGAGTCTGGGGCAGCAAATGGGGGGCAAAGCGAATCCTCACCGTCTCCCCCAAAAGATCCCCAATGACCTGTTCCATCTCCGGGGTATGCCGATGCGACCCCATACTGTAGGGACGAAACCCCTCCGCTAACTCCGCAAAAAGCTTCCCCTCCGCCGCCGCACGACCCGCACCACTCACCCCCGATTTGCTGTCAATCACAATCATCTTGGGATCAATCACCCCGCCCCCAGACAAAAGTGGTGCCAAAGCCAAAATCACCGAGGTGGGATAACAACCCGGATTGGCAATCAGCCTCGCATCCCGAATCCGATCACGATAAATCTCCGGCAACCCATAAACAGCCTCCCCCAGCCATTCCGGGGCCACATGGGTCTCCTTGTACCACGCCTCATAAACCGCTGAATCCTTCAAGCGAAAATCAGCCGATAAATCGATGACCTTGAGATCATGCGCCAATATCTTCGGCACAACCTTCATGGAAGTGACGTGCGGCAATGCACAAAATACCAACTGACAGGACGAAAGCAGGGAGTCATCTTCCAAAGGTCGGCAAACCAAATCCTCACGCAGGGAAAGATGCGGGAAAATCTTGTCCATAGACTGACCGGCATACCGCTCCGAAGTGACAAAAACAATCTCCACCTCCGAATGCACCGATAAAAGACGTACCAGTTCCGCCCCCGTATAACCGCTCGCCCCCTGGATGCCAACACGAATCGTCATGACCCAACTCCATCTTAAATGTAACCGTTCAGACCCCCCCTAAAAAACTATTGAAAAGAAAGAAGGGG
>PEAO01000107.1 GCA_002753615.1 Magnetococcales bacterium DCbin2 | reverse complement strand
CGCCAGTTTGAGATTGATCTGGCCCTGTATGCGGCGTTGCAACGTGAACGCAAACGGTTGACGGTGGTTGCCCCGAAGGCGGGTTGGGTGGCTTTTTTGGGCAAGGAAATCAAGGCAGGGGTTTGGGTGAATACGACCGAGCCGTTGTTGGATTTGACCCATCCCTTGTTACGTTTCTTCGATGGCGGCGGTGGCGGCACCGACGTTGGATGAACCGTTGTTATCCACGCAGTATGGTGGTTCTCTGCCGGCGCACCGGGATGAGAATGGACGCTGGATCCCGACCACCGCTCTTTATCCGATCATTGTACGGCCAACGGCTCCTTTTTCCCCGCCCGACCATCGATTGCGTGGCAGCGTTATCTTGGAACGTAGCACCTCCCAAAGTTGGTGGTCACAACTTTATCGGACCGGTGCCCAGATTGTGATCCGGGAAACGGGATTCTGACTTCTATTCCACTATTGATCTTTATCAAATATGTCACTCTTTCATATTGACGCCCGCCACAAAAGTGTGTGAAATCGCACGATGCTGAGTGAAATCACACAAGCGGACAACCGAAAGAGAGACAGCGCACGCCATGGCCAGATGCAACCATAAACGATGGGGTGGGTTGGCGTCGTGGTTGCCATGGTTGCCATGGTTGTTGTTGCTATGGCTGATGGCTTTCCCAGCGCAAGCACGCGAGTTTGGGGCGTACTCGGTCGAGGTCACCCCTGCGGAGGTGTTCCCCGGGGCGGATCGTTTTGGTCCCTGGGAGGGAGATCCTCCCAAAATGGTCGCCTTCCAGGGTAAAACCCCGGTGGGGTATCTCTTCCGCACCCGTGATATCGGATATTCCGGCAAACCCATCGAAATGGTTGTCGGCATGGCCTTGGATGGCACCATTGTCGGAGCCAAAGTCGCCAAACATTACGAACCTATCCTGTTGGTCGGGATTCCAGAACAAAAATTGTTCGATTTCGTCAGCCGTCGTGTCGGACGCAACTTGGTGGCGGAACGTCGCGCATCAACGGGTGAAATGGCGTTGGACGCCATCAGTGGTGCTACCGTCACCGCCATCGTCATTCACGATGGCTTGACCCGTGGCTCGATGCGTATCCTGGATGATTCAGCCCAGGGTGGCGCATCGGAACAACAAAAATTTAAGCAAGTCGAGGTGCCATTTCAACCCGCATCCTGGGAAACCCTCTTGAACGAGGGATCGCTGGGACGCCTGCACCTGACCCGGCGTGATGTCGATGCCGCATTTGCCAAAGTGGGGGTTGGCAGCGGAGAACCCTACATCAAGGTAGAACCCCCAGAGCATGAATTCATCGACCTGTATGCCGCCCTGGTGACACCCGAGGCGATTGGCCGCAATCTGTTGGGGATGGTGGAATACACCAACTTCAAGGAATGGATGGCACCCGCGCACGATGCGTTGTTGATCGTGGCACGGGGGAGCTATTCATTTCGTGGTTCGGGTTTCGTGCGCGGGGCTATTTTCGACCGATTCAAACTGGTTCAGGATGGTGCCAGTTTTCTCTTCCGGGACAAGCACTACCACCGTTTGGGATCCCTGGGAGAAGGGATGCCCGAATTTCCCGAAATTGGGTTGTTCAAAATTCCAGAGGAGGCCCATTTCGATCCGTCGCGCCCATGGCGGCTCGAACTCCTGGTGCAACGCCCTACAGGCCCCATCGAAAAGGTTTACACCAGTTTTTCCCTGAATTATACGTTGCCGCCGCGTTTCCTGGCCCCGGTCGCAACGTCCGTCGAATCGCCAACACCTGTTTCAGTCAAGCCTGAGGCGACGACTGGTGCTTTGTGGCAACGAATCTGGTGGAACCATTGGGGTGACCTAGTGGTTCTCGGCGTGTGTCTGTCGGTATTGACCTTGATCTTTTTCTTTCAGGATTCACTGGTTGCCTATCCCACACTCTTGAACCGCTTGCGTTTGGGTTTTTTGCTGTTTTCCCTTGTGTGGTTGGGAGGATATGCCAAGGCACAGCTTTCGGTCGTCAACGTGTTCACGTTCAGCCATGCCCTCACAGACGGATTCAGGTGGGATTTCTTCCTCCTGGAACCGTTGATTTTTGTGTTGTGGTGTTCCACGGCCATGGCACTGCTGCTGTGGGGACGGGGAACCTATTGCGGCTGGCTGTGTCCTTTTGGTGCCCTTCTGGAGTGGCTCAACTGGCTGGCCCGTCGGCTCCATATCCCTCAGGTTCGGATCCCTTTCGCCCTGCATGAACGGTTGTGGGCCATCAAATATATCCTCTTTCTCGGCCTGTTCGGGGTATCGCTCCAATCCCTGGCTACGGCGGAATGGCTGGCAGAAATCGAACCGTTCAAAACGGTCGTCCTGCTCCGTTTTGATCGTGAATGGCCTTATGTCGCTTGGGCGGTGGCGATTTTGGCGTCGGGTCTGTTCGTCGAACGTTTTTATTGCCGTTATTTATGCCCCCTGGGGGCAGCACTGGCTATCCCCGGACGGATGCGTATTTTTGCATGGCTCAAACGGCGGCGGCATTGTGGTGAATTGTGCAGCAATTGTTCCGACGTATGCCTGGTCCAATCCATCATGCCTCATGGAGAAATCCATCCCAATGAATGCCTCTATTGCCTGCGTTGTCAGATGAATTACGTCAATGACCAAGTTTGCCCAGTCCTGATCATGCGCCGCACGCGCAAAGAACGCCGTGCAAAGGGGGGACAAGCCCCCGCCGCCGTTGTCGTCGAGACATACGATCACGAAATACCTCCTGCCCGACAGGATTCATGAAAAAACACTTTCCAAATGACCAAGGAGTTGAACCGATGAGCGAAGAGAAAAATACCGGATGCACACGGCGTGACCTGTTCGATACCAGCCTCAAGGTAGCGGCGGTGGGGGGGCTGGTCGGTCTGACGGGGCGTTGGGCGGTCATGGGCGGTGGCAGTGCCTTGGCTTTGGCCCCAGGTGCTGCGGCAGCGGCGGGCAATGTCGAGGTCGCTCCGGGCCAATTGGATGAATACTATGGATTTTGGAGCGGGGGCCAGTCGGGTGAAGTACGGGTATTGGGTCTCCCATCCATGCGTGAATTGATGCGTATCCCCGTCTTCAACCGCGATAGTGCCACCGGATGGGGCAGTACCAACGAAAGTTTGAAAATTTTGTCGGAAGGGTTGACCCCCGAGAGCAAAGCGTTCCTCAAGAAACAAAATCGCGTCACCTTCGACCATGGGGATACCCATCATCCCCGCCCCTCCTATACCAACGGCTCTTACGATGGCCGTTACCTGTTCATCAACGACAAGTCCAACACCCGCATCGCCCGCATCCGCCTGGATGTGATGAAAACCGATAAAATTCTGGAAATCCCCAACGCCCATGCCATCCATGGCCTGCGGTTGCAACGGTATCCCAAGACCGGATATGTTTTTTGCAACAGCGAAATGCGGATTCCCATGCCCAATGATGGCACGATTCTCGACGACCCCAAAAAGTATACCTGTGTCTTTACCGCCGTCGATGGTGACACCATGAAAGTGGCGTGGCAGGTGATGGTCAGCGGTAACCTGGACAACAACGATACCGACTATGCGGGCAAGTATGTGGCTTCCACCTGTTACAACTCGGAAGAAGGGACCGATACCGCCGCGATGACCGCTTCCCCGACCGATCATGCCGTCTTTTTCGATATCAAGGCCATCGAAGAGGCGGTCAAGGGGGGAAAGGGCCAGATGATCGCGGGGATTCCCGTGGTGGATGGACGCAAAGAGGCTAAATCGCCTTTTACCCGTTACATTCCGGTGGCCAACAGCCCTCATGGTTGCAACGCCTCCCCGGATGGCAAATATCTGATGCTCAATGGCAAGCTTTCCCCAACGGTCACGGTGGTGGAATGGGCCAAGTTGGACGATCTATTCGCGGGCAAGATTACCGAAAGGGAATGCATCGTCGCCGATCCCGAAGTCGGTCTGGGACCGTTGCATACCACCTTTGATGGTCGGGGAAACGCTTATACGTCGGTCTTTCTCGACAGCCAGATCGTCAAATGGAACATTGCGGACGCCATCAAGCAATTCAAAGGGGAAAAGGTCAATCCCATCCGGCAAAAACTGGATGTCCATTATCAGGTGGGACACACCAACGCCTCCCAGGCGGAATCCAAGGATGCCGACGGCAAATGGCTGGTGGCATTGTGTAAATTTTCCAAGGATCGATTCCTCAATGTGGGGCCTTTGAAACCGGAAAATGATCAATTGATCGACATTTCCGGCGATGAAATGAAACTGGTTCATGATGGACCCGCCTTTGCCGAACCTCATGACGCCACCATCGTTCACCGCTCCAAGATCAAGCCGGTCGATCTTTGGGATAGAAACGACCCCTACTTTGCCGATTTACGCGCCCAGGCCAAAAAAGACAAAGTGGAACTGGCAACCGCCTCCACGATCATCCGCGAAGGAAGCAAGGTACGAGTCTATATGTACTCCGCCGCCCCCTCGTTCAGCATGACCGAGTTCAAGGTTAAACTGGGTGATGAGGTGACCGTGATCATCACCAATACCGATGATGTGTCCGATTTGACCCACGGGTTTACCCTGGTGGGACACAACGTGTGCATGGAAATCGGACCTCAAGCCTCCGCATCCATCACCTTCAGGGCGGATCGTCCCGGGGTGCATTATTATTATTGCCAATGGTTCTGCCACGCTCTGCACATGGAAATGCAGGGACGTATGCTCGTCGAGGTTTGATGTCTACGATGATTCCGATGTTCGAGATGACCAGATTGCTGATGGGCGCAATGTTCATCGGCAGTCTGTTCGGGGTGGTTCCAGGGTTGGCAGATGAAGATGTCGCCCCCGGAACCGGATCCTTGCAACAGGCCATCGCCCGCGCGATTCCCGGCAGTGTGTTGCATCTTAAGCCGGGAATCCATTCCGGGCCGGTGGTGGTGGATAAACCCATCACATTGCAAGGGACTCCCGAAAGTATCGTGGAAAGCAACCGCCAGGGGAGTGTCCTGACCCTGACCGCCCCCGATGTGACGGTTCGCGGTTTGACGGTGCGCGGATCGGGCATGTCGGAATCGGACCTGGACAGTGGTATTCATGCCACCAAAACCGCCGCCCGTGCCCGCATCGAAAACAATAACGTGCGTGATAATCTGTTCGGAATCACCATCCAGGGGGCACCCGCCGTAGTGGTACGCGCCAACCACATTGCCAATCGCAATGATTTGTGGATCAATTTTCAAGGTAATGGCATTCAAATCTGGAACAGCACCGGTTCCCTGTTCGAGGGCAACCGGATCGAGGGGGGACGGGATGGTGTGTACATTCATACCGCCCATGGCAATATCATTCGCAACAATCATTTTTCCAATCTACGCTTTGCCGTACACTATATGTATGCCAATAATAATGAGATTTCGGGCAATGTTTCGCGCAATAACCATGTCGGTTATGCATTGATGTATTCCAACAATCTGAAAGTATTGCATAACCGTTCGTTTCGGGATCGGGACCATGGGTTGATGTTTCATTCTGCCAACCGCTCGGAGGTGGCCTGGAATCAGATCCGGGAAACAGCGGACAAATGCGCCTTCATCTACGTCGCCACCCGCAACACCATTCACGACAACCTGTTTGAAGGGTGTGACATTGGCATTCATTACAATGGGGCCTCGGAGCAAAATCAAATCTGGAACAATGCTTTCGTCAATAACCGAACCCAGGTCAAATACCAGGGGACCGCGTGGTTTGAATGGTCGAAAGAGGGACGGGGCAATTATTGGAGCGATAACGCCGCGTTCGACCTCGATGGCAATGGTGTGGCGGATGTTGCCTATCGGCCCAACAATGTCGTGGATCGGATCGTATGGCGTTATCCGTTGGCCAAATTGCTGTTGTCGAGTCCGGTGATGGAGGTGATCCGTTTTGCCCAGAGCCAGTTTCCAGCACTTTATCCCGGAGGGGTGGTCGATCGCTGGCCGTTGATGGCCCCGGCGGAGTCTTAAGACATGACGACCCATACGGTGGTTTTGGCAGAGGGGTTGGAAAAAAGCTATGACCGCCATCGTGTCATCGATGGGGTCAGCTTGACCCTCCCCCAAGGGGTCTGTCTGGCCCTGTTGGGACACAACGGCGCGGGCAAGACCACCTTGATGAAGATGATGTTGGGGGTCACGCGCCCCACGGCGGGACGACTGGAATTATTTGGATGTACCCCCGCGACGGCGGGCATGGCGTTTCGGCGGCGATTGGGTTTTTTGCCCGAAAATGTCGCCTTCTATGATGAAATGACGGGATTGGATACCCTGACTTATTTGGCCCGGCTCAAGGGGGTAAACGTAGCCCGGTGCCGGGAATGGTTGGCCCAGGTTGGGTTGACCGAGGCGGCCTCTAGGCGGGTCAAAACCTATTCCAAGGGGATGCGTCAACGGTTGGGGTTGGCCCAGGCACTGCTGGGACGGCCCGGACTGTTGTTATTAGACGAGCCGACAACGGGGATGGATCCCATGGTGCGCCAAGAGTTTTTTCAGATCATTCGGGAGGTATGCGCCTCGGGGGGGACGGTAATCCTCTCTTCGCACATCCTGACCGAACTGGAAGCCCATACCGATCTGATCGCAATCCTGTGTCAGGGACGGTTGACCGCGTTCGGTTCTTTGGAAACCCTGCGGCACCAGGTCAATGCACCCGTTCGTCTGCGGTTGAGCGTGGCAGACAATCCCATGAATCTGCTCTCCCAGTTGGGGGATCCGACCTCTACACGGGTGGATGAACAGACCGTGGACATTTTTTGTTCCACACAGGACAAAATGACGCTGTTGCGGCGTATCACCCAGATAGAGTCGGTACGGGACATCGAGATTCATCCGCCGACCCTGGAGGTCGTCTATGCCCATTTGAGCAACCCCGGGAGAGAGCCGACATGCACCCCATGATGACCATCGCCCTGAAAGAATTCCGCGATGCCCTGCGCAACCGTTGGATCGTCAGTGCTACCTTGTTGCTGGCGGGGTTGGCCTTTGCCCTCTCCTTTCTGGGGAGTGCCCCTGCGGGTGGCATGTTGGGGGTAAAACCGTTGGCGGTGGTGGTGGTCAGTTTGTCTAGCCTGACCGTCTTTCTGCTCCCCCTGATCGCCCTGCTGCTGGCCTATGATGCCCTGGTGGGAGAGGCGGAACGGGGAACCCTCCTGCTTTTGTTCACCTATCCCATCACGCGCAATCAACTCTTGTTGGGCAAGTTCTTGGGCCATACCGGCGTGATTTTGTTCGCCACGGTGATCGGTTATGGGGTGGCAGGTCTGGCGATGGGATGGCGTGGCGATGGGGCCGATGCCCAAAGTGGATGGGCCTTTGTGTTTTTGATAGGTAGCTCCGTGGTATTGGGGGCGATCTTTATCGCTCTGGCCTATTTAATCAGCGCGTGGGTCCGGGAACGGGGGACGGCGGCGGGTCTGGCGATGGGCGTCTGGTTATTCTTCGTGGTCTTGTATGATTTGGGACTCCTGGGATTGTTGGCGGCGACCAGCGGCCAATTGAGTGAACGATTGTTTTCATGGATGCTGTTGGCCAATCCGGCGGACCTGTTCCGTTTGGTCAATCTGGGGACATTTGAAAATGTCCGGGTGTTTTCCGGTCTGGCGGGATTGAGCCAACAGGTCACTTGGCCATCTGAAATATTGCTGGCAAGCCTATTGGCGTGGTTGGTGGTGCCATTGGCCTTGGCCATGTGGCGGTTTCGTCGGGTGGAACCATGATCTTCCGGCATCGATACGGATGGGTTGGAATCCTGGGGGTGGTGTTATGGATGACCGCCTGTGAAAAACTTCCCGACACGCTCCCCCCACCGAAAGAACCGGCACCGGGGACCATGGGATATTATTGTGGGATGACGCTGGAAGAACATCCCGGCCCCAAGGGGCAAATTTGGGTCACTGGTGAAAAAAACGCCTTGTGGTTTTCGTCCGTGGCGGATGCGTTTTCCTATCTGAAACTGGAGGGGATCACCCGACCGGTTGCAGCGTTTTATGTCCATGACATGGGCCGGGCCGACTGGGACCAGCCCCAGCCGGGAACCTGGATTCGCGCAGAATCGGCTTTTTTCAGCGTGGGGGGGAGACGAACAGGGGGGATGGGGGCAACAGAAATCGTCCCCTTCGCCACCCAAGACCAAGCGGACATATTCTCCAGGCAATATGGTGGCCGGGTCAAAAATTATCAAGAGGTCATAGAAAACTATTGAAATAAAAAAGAATCCAGAAAAATGCCAACCGCAGGGGACGCAGAAAATAGGCATCCATAATCATTCCTGAAGCGACAACAGCTCGGTCGTTCCCCATGCAGTTTCCCATGGTTTGCCCATCGCCAACCCGTTTCATCGTTTAAGGCGACATGATAGAGTGCCGCTTTGATGGATGCCAATACCGGGTTGAGCGATCATGACTGGGATTTTGTGGAAACGACGGCAATGTCTGAAAAGGGAAGGTGGGGTGGATGACCATTGACCTGGATTCCCTGCGCGAAAACTGGGACTGCGAGGCAAAAACTGCCGGTGGGCGGGATGGTCGTGGTCGGTCCCCCGCCAGTCTGTGGGCAACCTACAGTGCCATGGCCAATACCGAGGGGGGAATCATTTTGCTCGGGGTGCGCGAAAACCGGGAGGGGCATTTCCACGCCGTCGGTATTTCCGATATCGACCGGGTAGAGCGTGATTTCTGGAACCAAATCAACGACACCGACAAACTAAACCGCAACCTGCTGCGGCGGCAGGATGTGGAACGGATCACCCTGGAGGGGCACGCCATCCTCCGCATCCGTGTCCCCCAGGCCGAACGGCGGCAACGCCCAATTTTTTTGAACGGCAATCCCCTCAAAGGAACCTACGTCCGCCACCACGACGGCGACCACCGGGCCTCCGAGGAAGAAGTACGGCGATTCTTGGCCGAAGCGCAAGAATCACCGCGTGATGGAGAACTTCTGGATAACTTCGGTTTGGACGATTTTGAACCGGATAGTCTGGCCGCCTTCCGCAATCTGTTCCGCACCCAATCCCCCGGCCATCCCTTTCTGGCGGGAGACGACCGGGAGATGCTCCGTCAATTGGGTGGGTGGGCACGCGAGCGTACCTCGACGCGGGAAGGTCCAACCCTGGCCGGTATACTGATGTTCGGTAAACAGCGGAGCATCCTGGATCGCTATCCCGCCTTCCACCTTGATTATCAACACCTTCCCGAACTTTCCGACCCGGCGGGAATGCGCTGGCTCGACCGTATTACCCCAGACGGCACTTGGCCCGGCAATCTGTTTGAATTCTACCGCAAAGTGGTCCCCAAACTGCGAGACGGGGTACGGATTCCTTTTCAATTGGGACAGAATCTCTTGCGCCGGGACGACACCCCCCAGCACGAGGCGTTGCGCGAAGCCCTGGTCAACGCCCTGATCCATGCCGACCATGCCAGTCGTGGCGGTATCCGAATCCGGCGCGCCCCCAACCGATTCGAGTTTATCAACCCCGGCACTCTACGCATCCCCAGGGAACAGGTCCGTGTCGGTGGACGCAGCGATTGCCGCAACCCAGCCATCCAGAGAATGTTCCAAATGATCGGCGCAGGCGAAAAGGCCGGATCCGGCTTTCCACGCATTGTCCAGGCTTGGCGCGAGCAACACTGGCGCACCCCCCTGCTGGAGGAGAATCACACCCTCTACGAAACCCATCTCACCCTGACCACATTAAGCCTGTTTCCCGTCGAAGTCGGCGAGGAACTGGAACGACGCTTTCCCGGACGGCTCACCACTCTGGACCAGGAAGGTCGTTTGGCATTGGCCACGGCTCTGCTGGAGGAGCGGGTTTCCAACAATCGCCTACAGGAACTCACAGACACACACCCCAGCGACCTGACGGAGATGCTACGCAGGCTGGTCCGGGAAGGTTTCCTGGAATCCCATGGCAAACAACGGTGGACTTGGTACACAGTCCATGCGGGATCCACACTGGGTGAGGTAGCTCATGAGGGGTCCGAAGGTTTGGTCGGAGGGTCCGAAGGTTTGGCCGGGGGGTCCGAAGGTTTGGCCGGGGGGTCCGAAGGTTTGGCTGGAGGGTCCGAAGGTTTGGCTGGGGGGTCCGAAGGTTTGGTTGGAGGGTCCGAAGGTTTGGCTGGAGGGTCCGAAGGTTTG
>PEAO01000106.1 GCA_002753615.1 Magnetococcales bacterium DCbin2 | reverse complement strand
GGCAATCCCCCAGACCCCTTTTTTCTTTTAATAATTTATCTTTTCCGAGGCATTTGGACGTGCCAATTTCAAATGCGATTGCCCTGTTTTCCGGGGTGAATGAATGATCAAGTCGATATATAATTGCCTCAGAGTCGAAATCGGTACTTTAATTTTATGTCGGGACGGTACCCGAAACCGGTGGAACTGGTCGTTGGAGGGAAAGTATAAGATGAACAATTTGAATTTTGTGCATGGTTTCAACGGAAAACCTGCCGCTACGCAAAGACTCGAAAAAATTCTTGGTTCCATCACGGGGCTTTCCGGGGAGTGTTTTTTTGGCTACCCCTTGATAGCCACACCAGAGGGCAAGTACTCCATTGATGCCACACTGGTAAGCCCGGAAAAAGGAGTCGTTCTTTTTGATCTCATCGAGGGGACGCATATTGGCGACTACGCTTCCCTCCAGGACGATCTTTTTAACAAATTTGACCCCAAACTCAGGGTGCATAAGGAACTTGTCAAAGGGCGTCAATTGATTCCTGGAATTCAAGTCGTCACCTTCGCACCGGCCATAAATAATATTACCGGATATGCACAGAACAACTACCTGCTTACCAACGAAACCACACTGGATCAAGTCCTTAGAGGCATCACTTGGGATACTTTTACTCAAGATCTCTATCGGAGGACGCTCTCTGCTGTGGAGAGTCTCTCGTCCATTCGAAAGAGTCGCTCCAAGCGTGAGGTCAAAAGAACAGATTCTCGTGGGGCAAAACTCAAAAAACTGGAGGATTCCATTGCCACACTCGACCATCGCCAGAATCGCGCCGTCATTGAAACTATCGACGGTGTGCAACGTATCCGCGGCTTAGCCGGGTCTGGGAAAACGATCATCCTTGCACTGAAAGCCGCTTACCTGCACGCGCAGCATCCAGATTGGCGCATCGCTGTTACGTTCAATACGCGCTCACTGAAAGGTCAATTCAAGAGATTGATCGAAACATTCTGCATAGAAAATGGTGTCGAACCAGATTGGACGCGCGTTCGCGTAGTCAACGCTTGGGGAGCGCCCGGAGATGATGAGCGTGATGGCCTCTACTACGAATTTTGCCGTACTTCTGGTCAGGATTTCTACGACTTCGGCTCAGCCAGCCGCCGTTTCAATGGCAATGATAAAGCATTCGATGGTGCTTGCCAATTTGCATTGAGCGCAATGGTTGAACCACCCCAGCTCTACGACGCAATTCTCGTGGATGAAGCTCAGGATTTCTCACCAAGTTTTCTGCGCTTATGCCACGCCTTGCTCAAGCAGCCGAAACGACTCGTCTACGCTTATGATGAACTGCAAAATCTATCGGGTACCTCGTTGCCGTCGCCAGAAAATATTTTTGGCAACGACAGTGCTGGCCGTCCCATCGTGACATTTGATAACGACCCGCGCCGAGGTCGAGATATCATCCTGGAAAAATGTTACCGCAATTCTCGCCCTGTCCTGGTCACCGCGCACGCTCTGGGATTCGGTATTTACCGAGAACCACCCAATAATACCGATATTGGTTTGGTACAAATGTTCGACCACCCAGACTTGTGGCGAGAAATCGGGTATCAAGTTTGTCAAGGAGATCTGGTAAAAGGACAACACCTGGTCCTTGAGCGCACCGACGAAACCAGTCCCCGTTTCCTCGAAGAACATTCGTCCATGGATGATTTGGTCACGTTCCAGCATTTTGAAAGCGAGGAAGAGCAAAATACTTGGCTGGTAGAGCAGATAAAGAAAAATCTGACGGATGATGAGCTTCGGCATGACGACATCATCGTCATTCACCCTGACCCACCCTCTGCCCGTAGCAGACTCGGCCCGATTCGCAAGATATTGTTTGATGAAAATATTCAAAGTCATTTGGCAGGGGTTGACACCGACGCCGATGTCTTCTTTAAAACCAATACGCAGTCGATTACATTCACAGGCATTTATCGCGCGAAGGGAAACGAGGCCGGGATGGTGTATGTGGTCAATGCCCAGGTTTGCGGCGGCAGCGGCACCGATCTAGCTGGTCTCCGCAACTGTTTATTCACCGCCGTCACCAGAAGCAAAGCCTGGGTGCGCATCATCGGATATGGCAGAGGCATGAAAAATCTGATGGATGAGTTCCAGACGGTGAAGCAGCATGACTTTCGTCTCGACTTTACTTATCCGACCGACAGACAACTCGAAAAAATGCGTGTCGTCCATCGAGATTTTTCTCCTGCGGAGAAGGCACAACACGAACAAAGGATCAAGACTCTTGATCAGAGTATCAAAGATCTTGACCCCAGAACTATCGCTGAAGTATTTCAAAAATCGGATCCCGACAAGAGGCAAGAGGTTTTGCGAGTTCTTAATCAGTCCACCTAAATGACGATCCCTCAAATGCCACGAAGAACGAAATCTGACCTTGATGGTTTGCTTTCGTCGCTGATCAAGAGCGGGGTTATCGACGATCAGAACTTCCCTGTACTGCGTCAGCTATCGACACATGAATGGGAAGTTTCGTTTGTTGGGGCTGATCACATATCAATCGCGATGGGTGACATCGCCTACGAGGAAATACACCACGAACTTGCTGCGAAGAGATCATATAATGCCAAGCTCATCGACAGCGGCTTGCTTCAATTGTCCTATCGATTTCAGGATGACCGGCTCACCAATCATCGGCTTGCTTACTATCCTTCGCCGAGCCTTCGCCCATTTCGGGATGACCCCGATTCGTACATGAGTGACGAACGATTTCTCGACATCGTGTCACGCCGCATGGTCCCTTTTCCCATCCGATTTGACTACGACACAGCCGCAGCCCAAGAGATCGACCACCCCCACTGCCATCTTACGCTGGGCGACGTACAGGGATGTCGAATACCGGTCTCCGCACCGCTCAGCCCACGCTGGTTTATTGAATTCGTCCTTCGTAATTTTTACAAGACGGATCGGTATGACCTGGTTGGTTGTCTACCAGATCATCGTCCCGGTTCTCATTTTAAATCGACCATCACGCCAAAGGAAACACGGCTCATCCACATGGTTATCCCGGCTTGAAAGGGAGGAAATTCTTGACCGCCACGCATAATCCCATCTGGCGCACTCAACCGCCCAATCCAGACATCGCATGACCCGAATTCTTTCCCCCTTCATCCAGAAACATATGTTCCAACGGTTTTTTTTGCACCGCATGGATAATCAAATCTCGTAGTTCCCCATCACTGGCCCCCGATCTCATTGGCCCTTTCAAGTCCATACGCCCTGTGTTTCCCAGGCAGTAGACTAGTTCACCCTTGGAAGTTAACCGCATCCGATTGCACGTCTCACAAAAACTGCGGGATTTGGCCGCGATGATCCCAATGGTCGTTCCACTCTGCGTGTGAAAAAAATAATTGGCGGGACCATTGCCCATCATTTTTTTTTCTGCCGTCAAACTGCAATCGCACCCCACATAATTTTTCACTTTTTCGAGGATTTGGGCAGCCGACATGTAGTGCGCATCCGCCTGTTGTCCCGCCTTACCAATCGGCATGGTTTCGATAAAACGCAGCACCAACCCCCAATTCCGCGCAAAATCGACCATGGCCGGTATTTCCTCATCGTTGAGGCCACGCATCACCACCATATTCACCTTGACCGGTTGCAGTCCGGCAACCACCGCAGCCCGGATCCCCCGCAAAACTACATCCAGTTGACCACCACGGGTGATATGGGCAAAGGTATCCTCCCGCAACGAGTCTAGCGAAATATTCACCCGACTCAGACCCGCTTGCTTCAACTCCAGGGCAAACCGTTCCAAAAGTGCTGCGTTGGTAGACAGAGAGACTTCGGCAATATCCGGTCTTTTGGTCAAATCACCAATCAGTCGCACAAAATTTTTGCGCAGCAAAGGCTCGCCACCGGTCATCCGTATTTTACCAATCCCCAGTCCGGCAAAGATCCCCACCAAGCGTCCCATTTCCTCTAAGGAAAGCACCTCCTGGTTATCCACCATCAACCGATCATCCCCCACACGGCAATACAAACACTTCATATTGCACTTGTCGGTCACCGAAACCCGCAAGTAGGTGATCACCCGGCCAAAGGAATCGATCAACGCCATAATTTTGTTTTACTCCCAATCCATCGCATCAAGCAGCGGGAAGAGTTCTTTTTCCTCACGCTCAATACGCCAAATCAGTCGGGACGTAATCGCCAAGCTTTCTTCAACGAAATGGTTCCAATGAATCGTCAATGCCTCCTCCGACCGCCACCTGTGGATGTATCCCGAAAAGTCTTCCGCCACATTCCCCATATCTGCCATAAATGTCCCCCCCAGGTGTCGGAGACCTTCATGTCGATGATTTAGCAACTTAGGATAAAGCAGCTGATCTTCCTGGGTCAGATGCAGCAAAACTCGTTGGTCTAATTCGTGGAGGAGGATCTCGACTGTTTGCAATAATTTTCGGCTGAAAGGTTTATTCAGCAACGTTTTCAACGTTTCCAGATCACGAAGGATTTCCAGATGCTGGGTCTTGAGCAGACCAGAAAGAATGTGTATCACATGTGTGTCCATAGTCTTTGGAACAACTCCCGTTGACTTTTTGCCCCTCAATCCACCCCATCCCCATCATTAGGATGTCGTGGGGTTCGACGGAAATGACCGCTCCGTCCACCCGATTTTTCCAATAGGCAGATACCTTCAAGGGACATTTCTCGGTCTACCGCCTTACACATGTCATAGATGGTCAAACCTGTCACCGAAACGGCTGTCAAGGCTTCCATTTCAACCCCTGTAGGCCCCAGACAGCGCACTTGTGCCACGATTTTGATCATACCAGCGGTTACATCGGGTTCAAAAGCGATATCCACCGAGGATAAATTTAAGGAATGACAGAGTGGAATCAGATCGTCTACCCGCTTGGCAGCCATAATACCCGCCAATCGTGCCACCTCCAACACATCGCCTTTGACCATTTTTCGATCCAGGATCAGACCCAGTGTTTCCCGGCGCATGCGCACCCATCCCGCAGCTACCGCCAAACGCATGGAAGCGGGCTTGGTCGTAACATCCACCATTCGGGATGCTCCATCGGCATCAAAATGTGTCAAACCACCCTTGTTACTCATCGTCCATCATCCATACATCCACAAGGTCTCCCGAAGTGACGGTGACCGGACCCTCGGGAAGAACGATCAGGGCATTGGCCCGGGACATGCTGGTCAGAATACCCGAACCTTGCGGACCCGTCATCTCCACACCCAGCCCTTCCGGTTCAAACGTGAGGATACCCCGTAAAAACTCCCTGCGCAGATGTTTTTTAGCAAAATGACCTTTGAAGGTTGCTTTCAATACTTTATTGGGCCATTTTCCGCCGCCCATGAGGCGAAACAGGGCCGGACGGATCAACACATAAAACACCGTCAAACCCGCAACCGGATTGCCAGGAAGGCCAAAAAACACCGCCTGTCCCAACCGACCATAAGCCTGGGGTTTACCCGGTTTCATTGCCACTTTCCAAAAATCGATGGTTCCCCGGTTTTCCAGTGCCAGGCGGACGAGATCATAATCACCGACCGAAACACCGCCGGTGCTGATGATAGCATCCGCCTCGTGGGAGGCCCGCTCCAAGGCTTTTTCGATGGTCCCCAGGTCATCGCCGACGATACCAAAATCGAGTACTTCGCATCCCAAAACGCGCAAGGCAGCCTTGAGTCCGGCGCGATTGCTGTCATGTACCTGACCGGGACGCAAAGGAGTTGTTACCTCAACCACTTCGTTACCTGTGGATAAGATGGCGACTCGGACACGACGAAACACGGCAACTTGGTCGATCCCCTGGGCTGCCAGGATACCAATATCTGCCGGTTTTAACCGTTTTCCCCCACGCAGTACACAATCCCCCACCCGCATATCCTCGCCAGCTTGGCGAACGTGATCTCCCGGTTTCACACCGCAGGGGAGACGGACCCCATCTTGGTCTCGATAACACACTTCCTGGATCACGACCTGATCGGACCCCCAAGGTATCGGTGCCCCCGTCATGATCCTGACCGCCTCTCCCGGACCCAATTCCGGGGTAAAATAGCCCCCTGCGGCCAAATCGGAGACTACACGCAACCGCACCTCTCCCATCCCCGCCAAATCGGCACTGCGTACCGCATAGCCGTCCATGGCGGAATTGGCATGGTTGGGAACGTCCAACCGGGCGGGTACATCCTCAGCCAATACCCGCCCCAACAGGTGTTCCAGCTCCACAATTTCTGTTTCCGTCACCCTGTGGATGCCGGAAAGCATTTTTTCTCGCGCCGCATCGAAGGAAATCATTTCACCCTGTTGGGATGTTTCCTTACCCATGTCCGCCTCCTTTGGCCATCGCCAGGGCATGGGGCACCAGATCAGCCACAACACCCAGACTGTGTAACGCACCCCGGGTTGAACCCGGTAAATTGATAATCAATGTATGACTCCGAAACGCCGTAATCCCCCGCGTCAGTACTGCCGAACGCACTTGGTTTAATCCTTCTCGACGCATTATTTCTGAAAATCCCGGCAACTCACGTTGGGTGACCATGCGGGTGGCCTCGGGTGTCACATCCCGCGGCCCCGGTCCTGTTCCGCCCGTTGTCAGAATGACATCCATTTGTGCCACATCGGACCAATCCCGTAGAAGACCTGCGATATCTTCCCGATCATCACGCATCACGCGGCGGATAATCTTCGAGGTTCCCAATGCTTTGACTGCCGCCTCCAAACCATCGCCACTTCGATCCGACGCCAAATCTCGGCTGTCCGAAAGGGTCAGGATGCCCACCGTCAAACCAGTCCAGTTTTTCCCATTTTCCCGGGGTTTGCCAGGATTTTCTTCCAAACCACGGTGTTCTATCCCGTGTCCCTCGCCATGGGAACAATGCTGACCATGGGCATGGTGTTGTCCTACGGATAGCTCATCCCATTGCGTTGCCGCTGCGACACATCCTGGACAGGTATGGATCCAGCGTTCTTCGCCCGATACAAGAATTTCTTTTTTCCAGAACGGAGCAAATATTTTCAAATAGTCGATCACATAGCGGCAGCCGTCAAATGCGGCTCCCCGATGTGCCGCAGCCGCGATTACCAGCACAATATTCTCATCCAATGCCAACCGGCCCACCCTATGAACCACCGACAACCCTTCCAGGTCAAAACGGGCCATCGCCTGCGCTGCGATCTTTTCTAGTTGTCTTTCCGTCATGCCCGGATAATGTTCTAAATTCAACGCGACAACCGCATCATCCGCATGGTGGTCCTGGGCCAAATCACGAACCGTACCCACAAAAGAGACCAACCCACCCACACGATGCATGTTACGTTTCAGCCGGGTTATTTCTTCTTGGATCAGAAAATCTTCCTGTTGGATGCGAATCATGTTTAACCTTTTCTCCCGTCCATTAACCTTGTTTCAGCCAGGACCATTTTAAATGACCTCAAGCAGGGATGTTTGATTGTCCGTCCGTTTTGCATGGGTTATCATCGGGGATTTCTGGGAGCGTGAAATACGTTGCCAGTCTTCAATCAAACACACCCCTTCTGATGCAACCCAAGGATCCTGGTTACCCTGGATGGCCGCAAACCACTTACTTTTGCGCAAATGGATCATTCTTTCCATCGTGACCGCCGCCTTCATGCTGGCCGAAAAAACGGCCTTGCTGCAAGATCTGGAACTGTGGAGCTACGATTGGGGTGTGTATACCTCACACCGTCCAACGGACAAACGGATTGTCCAAATTGCCGTGGATGAGAAATCTCTTGCCGCGCTGAAGGGCTGGCCGTGGGATGACCAGTACGAACTTCAACTCATCCGAATGCTGACCCAAGGTTCTCCCAAGCTTATCGTAGAGACTCGTGACTTGATGCTCTATCGGAATAAGACGGCACAGCATATCCTCAACACCGTCAGATCAAAGCTTGAGGCGACCCACCACCAATTTCAGGAAAATGCAGCTTCAGAAAATTCCGATTATCTCAAGTCCATGTCTGAATTGGACAATAGCCTGAGTCACGGCATCAAACAACTAAGCATCACCGAAGATTATGCCAGGATCATCGGACGTGCTGGCAACGTCATTTTGGCCCTGAATGGGATCATGATGGCTGATGCTCGGACCCCGGCAACCTCTTTATCTGCGGAAATCATCAAGCATGCCATTCCCACGGATCTTTCCACATTCCCAAGGGGGGCGATGCCCTCTGCTGCCATCATTCACGGTCCTCCTTCAGGAGTTGCTAGTCAATCCATGGCCTTGGGGGTGATCATCACGCCAACCTATCCCAATACTGTCGTGCGCACAACCAACCTTGGTTACAACGTCTCCGGCAACCATTTTCCGGCATTGGCACTGATGGTTGCTGCAAAAAGTCTTGGCATTCAACCTTCCGAACTACAGCTCCAACCCGATTTTGCCATGACCTTGGGACAATGGGAAATTCCCCATGATGACAACTTGGCCATGTTGACATGTTTTTATCCGGGAAAGTCAGACCAAAGCCCATTTTCCACCTACTCGTTCATCGACGTGCTGGAGGAGAAAGTTTCTCCAACTTTATTTCGCAATCAAATTGTCCTCATTGGTTTTACCGCATCTGGCCTAGCTCCCCGTCATTTCACCCCCCTTGGGCACCCCCTCACCCCTATGGAGATACTTGCCAATGAGGTGGCGACAATCCTCAACCATGATCCCTTCATGCAGCCTTCTTGGGCAGCAAAAACAAAAATTCTTCAATATCCCATCGCTGGCGTGTTGCTCATCGTCATCCTTGCCCGGTTACCGCTGTTGATCGCCTTACCTTTGGGTTTGGGGTTTGCCCTGGCACTCATGGCCCTGCAAATGACCCTGATGAACCATTATGGCATCTGGTTTCCCCTGACTGGAGTGAGTGGATTGTTGTTCTTGGGAACGTTGACCCTGGCTTTCATGACACGAGGTTCACAAAACGGGTCACGTCCCTTTCCCGGTTCGGACGCCGACGACAGCAATCGTATGCTGGGTTTGGCACTGCAAGGCCAGGGTCAAATGAACCTTGCCTTCCAACAGTTTCGCTTGTGTCGTTGTGACGAACGCACCATGCAGCTTCTCTATAATCTTGCCACCGATCTGGAATCCAACCACCTTGTTCAGGATGCTATCACTGTTTTGGAATACATGGAACAAAACAAACCCGGCTACCGGGATTGTTCCAAACGTCTGGAATCCATCCAAGCCATGGCCAGTGGGCGACCTGTTCCAGAACTGTCGGAGCAACCGGCAACCGGTCCCCAAGAGGCATTATCCGTCCTGGAGCGTTATCACCTGGAAGAAGAATTGGGCAGAGGGATTTTCGGCACCGTCTGGCACGGCTATAATCACCAGGATCACTCCAGCGTTGCCATAAAAATTTTTCCACTCCAAGAACGTGTTGCAGATGAAAAATCTTTTCTCCTGGTCAAATCCATCTTCAACCGCATGGCCGACCACGCCCTTTCTTTGCATCATCCCAACATTATCAAAACCAAAGAGGCTCAAATCCTTGAAGGGAAGGGTGTCTTGGTTATGGAGGTTCACACCGGCGTCATTCTTGAGCATGTCATCTCTCCCAAAAATCTCTTCCCCCTCCCGCAGGTTATTCAAATGATTGCCAAAATCGCCATGGCTTTGGATTATGCCCATCGCAAAAATATTTTCCACGGTAGGCTCAAACTGGGCAATATTCTCTACAACGGAGCATCCCGGGAGGTTCAATTGACCGGGTTTTCGCAAACGCTTCTCCTGGACGCGCTCACTTTGCCAGATGCCAACCATCCGTGGCAACGGGCCTCCCTTCACATGGCCCCCGAACAGACACAAGGGGAACCTCCAACCCGTCGCTCCGACATTTATGCCCTGGGGAGGATTTTTTTCCATTTAGTGACCGGAACGTCCCCTCCAGCTACCCCAATCACCTCCGACCTTTTTCCCTCTGATTTTCCAGAATGTTTGGGACGGATGATTCAAAAATGTACGGAATATCAACCCGAAGAACGGTTTGCCACCTGTATTGATTTTGCCAGGGGGTTGGTTGATTGCATTAAATCTTACGGTATAAAATGATACTCTCACCATAAAAAAAGCAGGGCAATCGCATTTGAAATTGGCACGTCCAAATGCCTTGGAAAAGATAAATTATTAAAAGAAAAAAGGGGTCTGGGGGATTG
>PEAO01000010.1 GCA_002753615.1 Magnetococcales bacterium DCbin2 | reverse complement strand
AGAAAAGTCAAAACCCTGGGGGCAATCCCCCAGACCCCTTTTTTCTTTTAATAATTTATTATTTCCGAGACACTTGGATATGCTCATTTCAAATGCGATTGCCCTGGCACCGCACCCATCAGGCAAAGATATCCGTCAGGCGGTAAACAAGCCGTCGCGCCTGAGGCCATCCCGCTTTGATGACTGGGTGCTTCACCTGCCGGAATAGGCCAACAAAAGGCTGTGGAAGAAAATTTTCAACTTTGAGGAGAACCCAAAAATGCCTTACCCTTCAAGCATGGAACAAATGGGATAACCCAGCGGACGATGATCAGCCAAAACATGGAAAAACCTCCAAACGATGCGTTTGACGCACCATGGAAAGATATCCTGGAAGCCTATTTTCCTGAGTTTCTGGCGTTCTTCCTGCCGGTGGCTTATGAGGGTATTGACTGGAAACAAGGATTTGAGTTCCTCGACAAAGAACTGTCCCGCATCACCCGTGAATCGCAAATCGGTGATCGACGCATGGATAAGCTGGTCAAAGTGTGGCGGCGTGATGGGGTTGAATTCTGGGTATTGATCCATATTGAAATCCAGGGAGACAGAAAGTCCGATTTTGAGTTAAGGATGTATGTCTACCAATACCGAGCTTTCGATCTGTATCAAGTGCCGGTCGTCGGTTTGGCTATCCTTGCAGATGAAGAGGTCGGCTGGCGGCCCACAGAATTCAGTTACGATCTTTGGGGAACCAAACAGAGTTATCAATTTACGGCAGTCAAACTGTTGGACTTCCCAGAATCGGATTTGGAACAGTCCAACAATCCGTTTGCAATCGTCACATTGGCGCACCACCATGCCAAAAAGAGCAAATACCAGACGGAAGATCGTTATCAAGCCAAATGGAATCTGATCAAAAAGTTGTATCAAAAAGGTTTTAACCGTCAACAGGTCGTCAAGCTTTTTCAGTTTATCGACTGGGTACTTCACCTGCCGGAAGAGGCCGACAATAGGCTGTGGAAGGAAATTTTTGCTTTTGAGGAGAGTCAAAAAATGCCCTACATTTCGAGCATTGAACGGATTGGACGACAAGCTGGAGAGAAAAAAGGACTGCAACTCGGAGAAGAAAAAGGCATCCAAATCGGCGAGGCAAAGATTTTAACGCGCATGTTGCATCGTCGCTTTGGCACCCTGCCCGACTGGGCCAATCAAAAAATCGCCGAAGCCAAACCACCCTCCTTGGAAGCGTGGAGCCTTCAATTGATAGATGCCCAATCATTGGATGAAGTCTTTTCTGATACGGAAACGTCGCCTTCTTAAACGTAAACGGACAAAAAAAATGGCCGAAGCAACGCCTCGGCCATTTTCACAAGAAATCGAGCAAGCTATTTCTTGATTTCGTGATCGAATACATGCAACTGGTGGAGAAAACCATGCATACTCAACGGCTTGTGCGCCTCTTCGACATGCGGTGGAAAAAGAATGGCCGTACACCCCGCCCCCATGATACACGCCATGCCGCAAATGGAAAATGCCAGGGGAAAATCGCCCATGTCACCCAAAAGACCGCCTAAAATAGGAAACAAAATACCCCCAACACCATACGAAAGGAAAATCAGTGGATAATTCTGACCGATGGTTTTGTTGCCAAACTCATCCGCCGTAATAGCCGGAAACAACGCAAAATTACCGCCAAAATTAAACCCAATGAGCGTCGCACCCAAATAGAGCAAAACCTCGTTGCCCGCCATGGATGAAAAAGCAAAAAACACCGCCCCCTGAGATAACGTCATCAACACAATCGAACGCTTCCGACCCAACAAATCGCTGAGTATCCCCCAAACAATGCGGCCCACACCATTGGCAAGACTGAAAAAGACCGCCATCGCCGTACCCGCAATGGCACTGGCCTGCACAGGATTATAACCCGCCGCCTGCAACGCCTCCATGGGATACAACTTCATCAAACCAATGGCCATGAGACCCGCCCCGGCACTGACGGTAAACGTGATGAAAATCAGGTAAAATTGTGGCGTATGCAACATCTCGGTCATGGAAAAATTCTCCCCACCTTCACCCGATTGGACCGGCGGCGGCGTATAGCCCGCCGGAGACCATTGTGCCGAAGGCATGTGCATCCATAACGAACCTAAAAAAATCAATCCGGTAAACGCAACACCATAAATCATGAATGTTTTGGCCAACCCCACGCTCTCGATCAAGTGGCCCCAGTCGCCCGCGATCTTGACCCAACCCAATGCGCCAAATCCAAAACCGGCAACCGCAAGGCCGGTGATCAACCCCTTATGATCTGGAAACCAACGCATCCCAACGGCAATGGGGACAACATAACCCATACCAATACCCGCCGAGCCAATCAAACCGACACCAATGAGAACCGGCCAAAATCCATCCCCACCCAGCACCCCCGTGAGAACATACCCCAAACCCAACGTCAATCCCCCCCACCGGGCCAGCCGATGCGGTCGCCAAATAGGAAGTCTCTTTCCAGAAAAAGCCATCACCAACGCGAAGGTCGCCAAGCCAACCGAAAAAACGATCTGCGTATCCAACTTGCTCCAACCAGCCGCCCGCAACGCCGGTGTAAACACCGACCACGCATAGATAGCCCCCAAAGATAGCTGGATCAAAACAGCACCAACAACAACCAACCAACGGTTACTGACCTTTTCTTGCGACATGGGGTTCTCCTGACAAAAAGGGTATGCCATGCCATCGGCATACGTCGTCAACTTAAACCCAATTGTGCGGGAAAACCGTAAGAAGGTAAAGCATATCTGATTAACGTGGACGCAACAAATTCATGTTCGAGCCATCAACCTGCCCGTTTCATGGCACAGGATTGGGCGGTGCTGTGGCAAAAGCGATGCGGCGAAAACCGACTCCTTGCGCCAGGGACAACAATTCGGCAATTTTCCGGTACGGGGTGGCCGCATCGCCACCCAAACGCAATACCGCATCGGGCCGCTGTTCCCGTCTGCTTTTCAACAAATCCCCAAGCCGCCCCTCCTCGGTCACCTTCCCATCCACCAACACCCTCCCTGTGGCATCCACAGACAGTTCCACCACCGTTTGTTCACCATCCGGGAGGGCATGAACTTGGGGAAGATCCACTTTGAGTGCCTGGGCCATCAACGGGGCGGCAATGATAAAAATAACCAAAAGAACCAACATCACATCCACCAACGGGGTCACGTTGATCTCGGACAAAGGTTGATCGGGGTCTGTTTCGCCGATAGGTCCGCTGGCCATGATTTTACCTCGGCATCCATGGCATCATGATGGAGACTGAAGTCTCCCCGTCAGAATCCATTTCCGGGTACACAATCGGGCGATTGGCGATATGGAGTGCGTTACTCTCCACCATGGTCATGATACGGCGCAGATAGCGAATGAGAAAATTATAACCCATCACGGCAGGAATGGCGGCAAACAGCCCCACAGCCGTGGCCACCAAGGCTTCCGCCACAGGACCTGCCACCAAATCCATCGTCACAAGTGCCTGTTTCCCAAGGGCCTCCAAGGCGTGCATAATGCCCCAGACCGTCCCCAAAAGACCGACAAAAGGGGAGGCACTGCCAATGGTGGCAAGGACGGAAAGACCGTTCTCCAAAATAATCCGTTGTTCCCGTACCGTCTGCGCCAAGTTGGATTCAATATCATGGCGCGTCTGGAAAATCCCCACAGACACCCCCTGCTTAAACCGCTCCAAAAGAACCATCGTCGGTGACGGCGATGATCCCGCCGTCACCAAAGAATCCAGCCCCCGGAAAGGATCAACCAAACAACGATTGAGCTTTCTTTCACGCCGGATAACCTGGGAAAACTGCCACACCTTTGCTAAAATGATCGTCCAACTCCAAAGAGATGCCAAAGCAAGAAAAATAAAGACAAACCGCACAATCCTATCCGCGCCATCATACCATTGAATCCAGGTCCATACCGATTCATCCATCGCTCTTCCTGATCCCTCACGTCAACCGAAATTGAACAGGCACATCCACCCAACCCCCAACGGCTACCCCTCCCCGCCGGGCAGGAACAAACTGCCAACGATTCACCGCATCCACTGCGGCACGGTCCAGAACGGGAAAACCGGAACTTTGTTTAATCTCCACACGCTGCGGATGGCCCATCTCATCCACCTCCACATGCAACAACACCAGCCCCTCCCATCCCCGCCGCCGCGCCAAAGAGGGATAAACCGGCTTGGGATTATTCTGCACAGCACCCCCAACATGCGGCGGAGAAAAAACTGCGTCCGCCGTCGTAGCGGCAACCGTTGGCCGGTTCCAAACGCCATCATCCCGATGAGAAACAGGCACCTCCGCCTCCTCATCATCATCGGGCGGGGCAAAAACAGGAGCAGGTTTTGCCAATACCTTATTCTTCTTACGAGGCGATGAACCTTCCTTGGGCGATGGTTTGGGGGGCGCGGCAATTGGACGCTGTAAAACAGGATCCCTGTCCGGTGCCGAAACGGGCGAAATTTCCTCTTTTTCATCCGGTGGCGGTAACGGTTTTGCTGCCTCAGGATGGGGTCCAACTACCGGCTCTTTCGGCTCCGGCAACACCACCATTTCAAAAAGCCCTGTCGGCACAAGCTTGGGAGGGCGGTCTGGGGGGTGCCGCACCATCCCCCAGACTGCGGCCCCATGCAACACCATGGCCAGCACAAACGCCAAGATACGAATCGTTGAACCATTCTCCATGGCTTCAGCCACGGCCCTCCGTGATCATCAAAACGCCATACTCGCCGTCAACCAAAAGCTGCGCCCCGGTTCATCCACCTGGACCTGGGTGCTGTCAAAAGTATTGCTCAGATTCAGATGCTCCGCATAATCTTCGTTCCACACATTATTGACGCCCAGTTTCAAACGAATACCACTGTCGTGCAGATAACCGGCATAAAGGTCGGTGGTCTGAAATCCTGCCGTCTTCCCGACATCGACACCACTGCCGGTGGTCGAATCGGCGTCAACCCGATTTTGTCGCGCCGCCAATCGCAACTTTGCCCCAACATTCCACACCCCATCGTCATAATCGGTGGTCAAAGCCCCTTCCAAAGGGGGCGTCTGGGCCAAAGGGCGATTGTCGCTATCATTGTCCGCATGGACATACGCCACAGTGACCCCACTGGTCCATTGGGGTGCCCAATGGCGATTGAGAGACATCTCACCACCATAGAGCGTCGCCTGAACGTTGCGGTAGATGGTGGCATTCCCAGCACCATGGGCATTGTGATCCCGATCACGCAGAATATAGTCAGCCACATCGTTATAATAAACGCTCGTATCCAAATCCCAAGGGTTATGCTTCATGTGCAGACCCACTTCCAACTGGTGATGTTTTTCCGGTTCCAGGAAGGGGTTACCCACCCAACGGCTGCTGGTGCTGGAATTATTGTTGGACGCCAAATAGCGTTCCGTGGCATCGGCGGTACGGACACTGCGGCTGAATGACAAATACATCATACCCAGATCACCGGGCATATCCCGCTCCAGGCGCACCAACCCGCCCAGATTGTTTTCCTCATCCGACGAGGACGCGGCACCATAATAGGCGGTATAGAGATTGGCCGCGCTCAGTTTGGCCACACTACCCATGGTGTCGTTGGGAACCAGATTGATCTTATCGGCATCCACCTCGACACGATCATACCGCAAACCAACCTTGATACGCTCCGCTGGGCTGACACGCCATTGCGCTTCGGAAAAAACACCCACGTCGGTCAACGTGACATCGGGCCATAGATAGGATTGAACGGCGTTGACCGACGCAGTGGTCCCCCGATAACGGACGGCATCGCGTTGATTATCCTGAATATCCACCCCCAGCGTGGAAGAAAAAAGCCCCTTTTCCAAATCCACGCTCATCCTGCCGCTCCAGGTATCGGACGTGGAGGGGGCACGCATGGCCATCGTCGCGGATGGGGGTGTCCGCAGGCTATAATTATCCATCAGATGCTCGATGGCCGAGTAGGAAATCTGCCCCTGGACCTTTTTCAAGAGGGTTCCACCCACATGATGGCCAAACTTCATCCGATAGGCATCATGATCCGTCTGCGGCGTATCCATGCCGGCACCGGCATACAGGACATCCCTGGCCCGTGTCGCTTCGTAGCCCAATTCCAGCAGGGAGGTGTTGGACGGCGTTAGGCCAACCAAAAAATTACCGGTCCGTTCATCATAGGCCGAACGGACGGCATGACCATCACCATCTTCATAATCATCCCCAACGCTGACGTTGCTGATGGCGCGGAGATAACCCGTCGGATTGCCCACAGCCAGATCGAAAAATCCTTCCCGAATATTGGCATTGCCCTGATAGCCACCACCCGCCCGGCCACGATACCAAGCATCATCGGTAAACCGTTCGGTCTGTCGTTTGAATAACACCGTCCCCCCACTCCCCCCACTCCCCTGGGTCACCGTCTGCGATCCCTTGATGACCTCCACTTCGTCATAGGTTTCCGACGTACCATAAGAGCTGGGAGGATCCATCCGGTTGGGGCACCCCCCATGAACGAAGGATCCATCCAAAAGCACGTTCAACCGCGATTGATTCTGACCTCGGATCGTCGGTTCCATCCCATGCCCCCCCATGCGTCCACCCGAAACGCCAGGAAAGGTTTTCAGAAGATCACCGCCATCGGTCACCGGCCCCTTACGCCGATCCTCCAAAATCAGTGTGGATTGGGAAGGGACCACTATCCGGGTATCCTCAACGAGAATGGCATCCATGACGTTGGATTGTGTTTCGGAGGAAGCAGCGGGATCGGAGGACTCGGCTGCATGAACCGGAACGACCCATAGTGCGCAGAGTGCAGACAACACGAGCAGATTCTTCATAGCATCCTTCCTTAAAGATGGTAAGCAGAAGCGATATCTGGAAACCACGGATGTCGCAAAATAGGGTCCAATTAAAATTTGTATTCATTCAATGTGATATATATAAATCAATCCACCTATATGTGTTAAATAACATACCACTGTGTTAAAAGGCTCAAATCGGTTCAAACCCCAAAATACTTTGCCTTGGTGCCATGATTCTGAAATGATGCCTCAATCATGCATACCTCTTCTCAATGGATTAGCTTCTTCATCGCCGGACTGTTCAGCAGTGCCCACTGCTTGGTCATGTGTGGGGCCATTGTCGGCGCGTTGACCATGAGTCTCCCCCTGTCGGTTCGTGAGCAACCCCGGACCCTGTTGGGATATCTGGCCGCCTACAACAGTGGTCGCATCCTCAGTTATGCCCTCGCCGGTTTCCTGGCCGGAAGTTTCGGCGAAATGGTGGTGCGCAGTTTTGGCCTAGACCATGGCCATTCAAATGTTTTATTATGGATAAGCTTTTTATTCCTGGTGGGGATCGGTCTCTATATCGCCGGATGGCTGCCAGGAGTCGCCCTGTTGGAAAAAACAGGAATCGGTCTGTGGAACCGCATTGACCCTCTGGCCCGGTCGTTGTTGCCGGTAAATTCGATCGCTCGTGCCGTGGTCTTTGGAATATTGTGGGGATGGTTTCCCTGTGGATTGACCTATACCGTTCTCATCTGGTCGGCCACCACCGGAAACGCCATCCAAGGGGCCGTCGCCATGATGGCGTTTGGTGTGGGAACGTTACCCGGCATTTTTGCGGCAGGTTTTTTTTCCGGTCGCATGTTTTTGTTCCGCCGTTCCTTGAAACTCAAAAGGGGTCTGGGGATTTTGATCATCCTCTCTGCCGCGCTCATTGTTTTTCAAAATCTGGGACATGAAACAAACGCGCATCCATCCCATGCAAAACCGGTTGAAATGTGTATCGAATGAAAAAACTGGAACCACAACTGCTTGGTGAATCCCCGGAATTTCTCGCCGTTCTCAGAACGGTGGGGTTGCTCGCCCCCACGGATGTGACCGTATTGATTACCGGCGAGAGTGGTACCGGCAAAGAACTCATCGCCCATCACATTGCCGCCAACAGTCGTCGCGCCCAGGGTCCACTAATTTCCATCAATTGCGCCGCCCTCCCCGAAACCCTGGCGGAATCCGAACTGTTCGGGCATGGCAAAGGGGCATTCACCGGTGCCATGGAGCGGCGACCGGGGCGCGTCCAAAGTGCCTCCGGCGGCACCCTGTTTCTCGATGAAATCTCCGAACTCCCCCTCTCCATTCAACCCAAACTCCTCAGGCTTTTGGAAAACGGTGAATGTCAGGTGGTGGGGCAGCCCCAGGTCTCTCGTGCCGATGTTCGAATCGTGGCCGCCACCAACAAAGACCTGGCCGAAATGGTGCGACAAGGGACATTTCGCGCCGATCTTTTCTTCCGATTGAACATTGTCCCCTTGGAACTCCCCCCACTGCGACAACGCCAGGGGGATATCCCGCTGTTGCTGGAAGCCTTCATCCAAAACTTTTCCAAACAGCACAACACCCCATCGCCCGTGATCAGCCGGCCAGCCCTTCAGATCCTTCAATCCTACCTCTGGCCTGGCAATATTCGCGAATTGCGCAACTGGTGCGAACGGACGTGCATCCTCCACAGAGGTGAAATGATCGAACCCCATCATCTCCCCAAAGAAATCCTGGCCAAAGAATCCTGGAACGATGAACGGGGAAACGTGTTGCTTCACCTCCCGGAAAAGGGAATCAATCTCGCCAATCTGGAGCAAAACCTGATTCAGCAGGCACTGCAACGATCCTCGGGAAACAAAAGCCGCGCCGCCCGGCTGTTGGGGCTGACCCGGGATACTTTCCTCTACCGACTCAAGAAAGTCGCAGTCTCCCTGTAAAATAAACATGGAGGAGGTAGTGGCTGCGCTGGTGAAGTTGCTGTGATGGTAGGAGAACTCTTGAACCCCGGATGAATCCATCCATCTTAGATCAATGTGGGAAGAAAGATTTGAGAATGAGTGTGATGATACCACCGACAGCAATGGCCACGCCCCACTTCATAGGGGCCAATTCTGCGGCTATGCGGAGTTCAAGTTCTTTCAATCGCGCATCCATGCGGATTTCAAGTTCTTTGAGATCATACTTGGTAGAAAGATCGTCCAGATTTTTATCCAGCACATCGGCCTGCACCACAGCCAAGGCTTCGGCCTGTCGTTCATCAAACCCAGCGGCCTTGAGTGTCTTGACATATTTGAGCGTGTCAAAGGTAACAGCGGCAGAAGTCATGGCTGATGCTCCAGGGCAGCTATAAGTAACAGACGCCCCCAGCGTACCATTTCCAAACACAAAGCAACAACCAGAAATTCCGTCGAACACCACGGTGGACCCCAGAAACCCAGGGCGTTGGGGTACGGATTTCTTTCTCCGTACCCCAAGTGCCGTCCCTGGTGCGTCTTGATCGGATGATCCCTCAATGGACCTGCACCTGAATCGCCCGCGGTTTGGCCTCCTCCAATTTGGGAAGCACAATCTCCAGGACACCATTCTTGTAAGACGCCGCAATCTTGGACACGTCGGTGGTGTTGGTCAGTTGGAAAGTTCGGCTAAAACGACCAAAAGGTCTCTCCACCCGCTGATAATGGTCTTTGTGCTGTTCATCGTCAAACGTCCGTTCGCCGGAAATCGTCAAGCGACCGTTATCCACATTGACCTTGATATCTTTTTGCTCCATCCCCGGAACATCCGCCTTGAGAATGATCTGATGCTCATCCTCACGAATATCCACCCGCAGAGGCCATTGCGTCATCTGTCCCGCAGCATCATCCAAGTCGCGATCAAACAACCGGTTGATCTCATTTTGCAAAACACGAAAATTACGGAAAGGATCATAGTGAACAAGTGTAGACATTTTGAGCCTCCTCTTTAGGAAATATTTACCGCTTATCTTGACACGACGGCGATCCCGCCTTACCAAGACAGATAGGAAATGTTATTTCGCTTTACAAGAGGGAGGGGCAAAAAAAATTGCGAGGAGATACACCCATTCACACAAGAACGCATCAAGCCTGCTGGCGCAACAAAGAGAGCTTACCCACCGAACCGCCATACCCCCGGCGCGTGGACTGTATTTTCCGGTTTTGCGCCATCAACTGTCCTGCGATCTCGGTTTTATGCGCCAACAAACCCACGTTGACCTCCGCCAAACGTTCCACCAAAAGCTTAAGGCGTGGCTTCAAGAAAGGGTTTACAGCCACGGCACTTTTCAGCTCCCTTTCCGACAGGGCATTCAACGCCGCCGTCGCCGCAAGCCAGTCACGATTGAGTTCCGCAAGTTCCGGTGACTCCAACCCTTGAGGAACTCCCAAACGCTTAAAAATAGTCTCCAGTTGCGCGATGATGGTTTCCGTAGACATCAGTAGGCCCCCCCGGCAAGGCGTCGCGTGACTCTGGGATTGGGGGAATTCGGCAAATCGGGTGGAGCGACCGCAGCGGCAGCCGCCGACGCCGCTGCCTGACCTTGCACCTGTTTGACCGCCTCACGCCAACCTTCCAACAACGTACCCAGGTTGCGAATGACGATACGGATCTGCTCCATATCCTGTTTGATGTTGGCCTCGGTCAGACGATCCATCATATAGCTGTACAGTTCAAACAATTGAACCGCCAACTCACCCCCTTTTTGAAAATCAAGGGTGGCCTGCAATTCAGCGACGATGGCCAACCCCCGACGTAAATACATTTTATGCTCACTCAGGTTTTTCCCTTCCTTCTCCTTGATGGAGCGTTCCAAAAAGCGGATCGCACCCTCGTAGAGAAGAATGAGAAGATCTTCCCGAGAAGCGGTATTGGCCTGTGACGTTTTATAGCGCTTCAAACCATAAGACATGGGGTTGGGCCTCGATGATCAGGAGAGAGTCAATGGCCGGGCACCACGCCACCCATCCAACAATATTTCCAGTTGCTCCACAACCCGCAGGATATAATCGGTTTCATGTGTCAAGCCCGATTGCGTCAAACTATCCAGCATGAAGGTATAGAGTTCATTCAACTGTTTGGGAACCTGGCCGCCTTGCTCATAATCCAACGTTTTTTGAAAATGTTCGATGATCCTCCGTCCCCGCATCAAACGGTCCTTGAACGCATCGACCTGTCCATTCTCACATGCCTCTTCCGCTTCTTTCAAGAAAATAATACAGCCTTCATAAAGTTGAATGAGAATATCCAGTCCTGAAGGGATTACCGGAGTTCCCTGAGTTTGGGCCAATTGCATATTCATTCGGATGGTCTCGCTTTGTGCGTCTGGTTATTGATTAAAACACTCCTCATGATCATCCCCGATCAGCCAAGCTTACTCAAGGCTGAGGTCAAAGCATTCCCCTGGCTGTTCATACTGCTGACCAACTGTTCCAGATTGGAAAACCTTTTCGTCAACCTGTCACGCACTTTTTCCAAACGCGCCTGTTCACGCTCGATACTCTTATCCAGACTGGCCAAACGGGCCTCTTGACTCTTTTTGACCCCCGTCAACGCACCACCGGTACTATTGGTCAGATTATCCAACAAATCCTCGAGTCTGTAAGCCAACCCCGCCTCATAGCCACTACCAACCTCCGTCTGCGTATTGATAAAAAGATCCGACAAGACGGTAAAATTGGTCGAAAGAGCCGTATCCAACTCGGTACTGTCGAAACTGATCTTTCCAGTCTTTTGGTCCGTTCTCAACCCCAGTTCGGCCAGGATGGAAAATGGACTCAACACGTCGCCCGAAGCATCATTTTTCGCCGTGGAGGTATTCAGCTCGCTACGCAATTGGGAAATGATGCTGCGCGCAATGGTCGAGCCATACAACGCCCCCGTTTTATTGGTATTGATATAATCGATGACATCGTTAAACGCCGATGTGAATGAATCCAAGGTTCCCTTCAACGTACTGGTATCATCCGTCACCGTCACCGTAATGGCCGAGGAGGTCGTCTCTTTCAAGATCATGGTAACCCCAGGCAACACCTCCGTGACACTGTTGGTCTCGCTGTAGATGCTACTCAGGCCATCCACCTTCAACTCGGCATCCTCACCTTGCGCCGTTTGAAATATCCCAAACACCGCCGTACTTAAGACCGCATTAACGCCAGTGCCGCCACCGTCGGTAAAGGTCATGTTGGCTGTCAATGCGGAAATGTCCGAAGATCCGTCAATGACCAGACGATTTTCATAGCCATCGTTAACGACGCTCGCTTTGAGGCCGGAGATATTCTCATCTGTGATGGCATCGGCAATGTCGGCCAGGGTTGGCGTATCCCCCGCAATAAAACCAAAGTCGCTTAATGTATAAGAAGTCCCATTAAACGTAAAACCAAACTCTGTAGGATCGGTAGGATCGGCCAACGTGGTCGTTGCCGTCGCATCGGTAAATGCCGTGGGAGAGGAAACCGCAACCGTATTACCCGTCGCAGCCGCCGTATCCCAGGTCGCACCGCCATCCCAGGTCATTTCGAAGCTAACCGCCGTCAACCGCTCGGTGGCCGTCGTACCATCCGAATTGCGGGCATAGGCCCCCTGGTCCTTGGCGGTAAGGACCAAGCGATAATTCGTCCCATCATAAAGGACGCTGGCACTGACCCCTTTTTCATCATCCTGGTAGGTGAGGTTACTGATTTTAGAAGCGATATCGGCCAGAGTGTCCCCATCGGCAATCGCAAAATCAGTGTTGTCATAGGTAGTACCATTATAGGTGAAAGTGAACGATGTAATACCGCCAACGGCAATAGTATCCGTGGAATCGGTCACGCCCCCCGCGCTCACCAGGGTCTGGCTGCTGGCCAAACGGACCACCTCCAGAGAGTGGGTTCCTGCAACCGCTTCATACGAGGCAGAAACAGCCACCTTGTCCGTGTCGGAACTGGTTGCCGTATGGGGCGACCAGGAGGATTCTGATTGCAGCGTCGTGGCAGTGCTGGCCAATGCGGAAAGTTTCGATCCCAGTTGGTCCAGGGCAGAGGTCTTTTTAGACGCCGCCGTCCTGGTGGCCTGAAGAGCGGTCAGACGTTTCTGTTCGACCGCCATAAGCTGATCAACCATGTCCGATGGCAACCCACTGGCAAGTCCTCCAAAAGAGATATTTCCAACAGCCATGTTCTTTCTCCTTCCACCGACGCTCTCTCAACCAGGCTTCAACTGCACCGGTCATACAACATGTTTTCCAGCAACCGCACCTTGTACGCCAAATCCAACATTTCATCACCCTGCAAACGACGAACCTCAATATCCCCGTCCGAATCCACAACCTTCACCGGCCCCTCCACCACCTGCTCATCCAATCGCAAAATCAAGGTCGATATGGAATTCAGAGACCGATTAGCCTGCCCAATCAAAGACTCAATATCACCCATTCCATTAAAATCACAACCAATTCCCGGCACTGGCCGCGTTTCATACTCTGCAATCATTGTCTCACGCATGGCTGGCTCTCTTTATCTTCCAGCCGAAACCGCCCATGATCCTCTTATCGGACAATCCCGGCGAAACTTTCATCAATTTATCCCAACAACTGCAACGCCAACTGAGGCTGTTGATTGGCCTGGGCCAAAACAGCGGTCCCCGCCTGTTGCAAAATGGCATTGCGCGTCAACGTCGCCGTTTCCGAGGCAATATCAGCGTCCATGATCCGTGATCGGGCCGCCGACATGTTCTCCACCACGTTGGACAGGTTGGCAATCACCGCTTCAAAACGATTCTGTACCGCGCCCAGATCGGAACGTGCCCTCGAAACCTTCTCCAACGCAATGTCAACCCGACCCAAGGCACTGAAAGCCAAAGCAGCCGTGGAGATGGTTACCTTGCGAGTTCCCAAGGTCGCTGTCCCCAAACTTAAATTGGCAACACTCATGGCCGAGATGGTCACCGCGATGGTTTGGCCAACATTGTTACCAACTTGGAATGCCACACCCGCCATCGACCCATTCAACACACCCTTCTCGTTAAACTTGACATCTTTCGAGATTCGTTGAATTTCCTCAACCAGTTGGCTCACTTCCAGATCCAAGCTCTGCCGATCCTTGGTTGTATTGGTACCATTGGCCGCCTGGACCGCAAGTTCCCGAATCCGCTGCAAGGCATTGGTGGTTTCTTCCAACGCCCCCTCGGCCACCTGCGCCAGGGAAATACCATCGTTGGCATTGCGACCCGCCTGGGTCAAACCGCGAATCTGGGAAGTCATCCGTTGGGAAATCGCGAGCCCAGCGGCATCATCCTTGGCGGAATTGATCCGAAGACCCGATGCCAACCGGGCAAAGGTCTTTCCCAAAGCATTGGTGGAACGATCCAGATTACGCTGGGCGTTCAATGAAGCGACGTTGGTATTAATAAAAAGTGGCATGGTTCATTCCCCTTTGCCTGGGAGGCTTTCACCCAGTTCAACCCGATCGGATCGGTCTTTTTGTCGCTGATGAAGCCGGGCCTCTTGCCCGTCGTTACCTATTTTTCCCGATGTGATCGGGAAAACCCTGGAGATAAAATTCAAGATAACCAAGCCTCGGTTCTCAAATCCCCTCCACCGGGGAAGCACTCCACCAAACTCTTAAGCCGAAGTTCCGAATGATAGAAATCACGATATCCTGTCCTGCCGTCCTGGTTTATTCTCTCTCGTTCATACCGCCACCATTCTCTGCCTTCGTATTTCCTGTGATGCCTCATCCCTGGCCCGAACCCTATATTCCTTAGGAATCAAAGGCTGGCGCGCCGAATAGTCACTCAATAACACCTGCTTACCCAATCGCGTCCTGGTATTCACCACCACCGGGCCGGCCAGATTGGTCCGCATATCTTCAGGTTTCCCTTCGGGGATGGTCACCAGGGAAAAAATTTCTACATCCTCACTTTTTTCCAGACCGATATCGGCAGAATCTTCATCGGAGATTTCAAATTCCAGATCCGTGAAGAAATCAAACGGATTGATGACGATAAAAGAAATCTCCGGCTCATCCACCGATTGCAGCCAGAAGAATGAGGAATCATCCGAGTAGGGAAACATGATGTAGTGCTTACTCATGGGAAACCCCAGCAAGCCATTTTCCACCTGGATGATGTCATCATCATCAAAACTCAGGGTTCCGAAACGGGTTCCATGAATCTCCATCATCGTCTTCTCCCTGTCATTGAGCATCACTTCATCAATTTTCCGGGTAGCCCCTGAAGAGACCCAACCCGTGTTACCGTACAAGCACAAAAAAAGCCTTAAAAAAATCGTTGCCTTCCCAATCGTGTCCTTCTTTGCCGCCGAAACCTTAAAATGGATGTTGCATTCACCGTGCCAATCTTTTTATCTTGTATTCCCAAGCTTTATCCACCCCAATCTCCTCTTCCCTCAACCCCAGGGGGGTCATTGTTGCCCATCTGAGGCGGCAAACTTTGCTCTCTCGTCCTGGCCTTTAAGAGGCATCAGGCCAGGGGAATTCCGTTTGCCTGGGAGTGGGGTGGCAACACGGATTCCCCTAAGGTGGCCTAGGGCCTCAACCACGAAGCAGTTGCAATGCCAATTGCGGTTGTTGGTTGGCTTGGGCAAGAATCGCCGTTCCCGCCTGCTGCATGATGGACATTTTGGTCAGATTGGCCGTTTCCGCAGCGATGTCGGCATCCAGAATTCGGGAACGTGCAGCGGAAACATTTTCCACAACGCTGGAGAGATTCTTGATGTTGGATTCAAACCGATTTTGAATCGCACCCAGTTCGGCCCGCGTCGAAGAGACCCGATCAATGGCCTCCTTGACGATGGCGATCATCCGACCTGCCGCTTCCTGACCCGCCAACGGTGGGTTGGAGGCGTCGGTTGTCGGCGGGTTGAACGGCAACGTCGGATCGGTGGGAATCGTCATGCCGGTAATATCGACCAGCGGTGACGGGGGAAATTTATTGGCTCCCGACGTGTCCAACAACCAATCGGGGACAGTAATATATTCACCGCCCGTGGGTCGGGATGCCGCCGTCACCGCAGTGTCGCGCGCAGCGATGACCAACGCCATGTTTTTACCCGCAGTCGTCGCCGCAGCAACCGTTCCACCCGGCTTGGCCGCTGCCAGACCAGCCGCAGCAATAATCTTGGCCTGCGGTATCGTCAATTTCTTGGATTGATCGGCGGCTACCGCCGCCTTGGCAACGCTATCAATATCCCTGTTTTGGCTGATGTAGGCATCGAACGCCTTGATCACCGCGATGATATTGCCCACCGGAACATCCTCAACGGTGGTTCCCTTGACCACGGCATTATCCACCACATCGGCAGGGGCCGCGACATTGAGGGTAATCGCCCCGTTGGTCGTCCCCGCCAGGGCCGTGTAGGCAGCAGGAACATTTTCGGTGGCGGTGTAGCTGCGCGTCGCGGCATACGTGGCCGAGGCCAAAACCCGCGCCTGATCGGAATCAACGGTCGGATCGGTCGGTTTTACCGTCGCTTCCGCCACCCAGGCTCCGATGATATTGGCCTTGAGACCCGGCCCACCCGTCAACTTGGTCGCCCCATCACCAGTGCGTCCGAAAGCCGCCAGTGACGCCGCAGCCAAAGCCGTCGCGTCCGTCCCCGTAACCAGGGCATTCGCCGTTGTAATCGCGGTAGCCATCTCAGACATGGTGCTACCATTGGCAATTCCCGTGGCAACCGCCGTATTGATCGTCGCATCGGGAGCGCCCAAAAGACTGGTCACGACAGTTGTTACCGTCTGATCTACAGTAGCACCATCGGCGATTCCTGCCTCCAGGGCACTGACAACGCCGGTACCGCTGATGACAGCGGCATTGACCGCCGTGGAGACCGTCGTGATATTCTTATTATCGATGGCGGTCAACATGTTCGTGGAAACATCGGTGGTCAGGGTCGTCGCAGGGGACTTGCCCAGGGTATTGGCATTGGCCAACGTACCCACCATCGTCGAAGCCTTGGAACTGAACAACTTGGACCCTTCCAATTGTGGAAAGGGGGCTTTGATGGTCATTCCACCAATTTTGGGATTGAGGATACTCTCTTTGGCGTTGGGATTGATCAGCTTGGGAGCCGCCAAAAGTACCTGAGCGCGGGCATCAGCCAGGGTGACGACGACAGTTTGATTTTCCTTGGCCCCCACTTGAAAGACCAACGGATCGGTCTTGCCGTTCAACATGGGCCAACCGTTAAACTCGGTCTCATTGGCGACACGCTCGATTTCCGCCAGAAGCTGCGTCACCTCCTGTTGGAGACTGGCCCGATCTTCGGGACTGTTGGTGGCGTTGGCCGCCTGCACCGACAGTTCATTGATCCGTTGCAGCATGTTGGAATGTTCTTCCAAAGCACCTTCAGCCACCTGCGAGACGGAAATGCCATCGTTGGCGTTGCGCACCGCCTGGTTCAGCCCACGAATCTGCGAAGTCATGCGATTGCTGATGGCAAGACCAGCCGCGTCATCACCGGCGGTGTTGATGCGCAGACCCGAAGAGAGTCGTGCGAAAACTTTATTCAATTCTCCCGTCGATCCCAGCATGTGGCGTTGGGCATTGAGGGAGGCGATATTGGTATTGATATAGAGTGGCATGGTCATTTCCTCTCGTTACGTTCTCAGACCCCTCAGGGGATCATCCAGCCGCAGCAACCTTCAGCGACTTTGGTTTATCCAACTGACGCGCACGTCGCCGCGTCCCCCTGTTCACGGGTTTCTTCCTGTCGGTCTCTTTCAGATACTTAGCGCGTAACTCCTTGGGAATCAGCGGCTGCCGCGGCGACAGATCCTTGATCAGAATCTGTCGTCCCCTGCGGTTGCCGGTGTTGACCACCACAGGCCCTGCCAGATTGGTCCGCATCTCCTCCGGTCGCCCCTCTGGAATCGTCACCAGAGAAAAAACCTCCACATCCTCGCTGTTTTCCAACCCCAGGGCGTTGGTATCCTCATCCTGAATGGAAAACTCCAGATCCGCGAAAAAGTCGAAGGGATTGACCACGATGAACGCTATCTCGGGTTCATCCACCGACTGAAGCCAGAAAAAGGAAGAATCCTGCCCGTAAGGAAACAACAAAAACTTTTTACTGAGCGGAAATCCCAGGAGACCATCCGCAATCTCAATGATCTCATTTTCCTCGAACTCCAGTACCCCAAACCGGGTTCCTTGAATCTCCATGTTTTTTCTCCACTCCCAAAGAAACTACCGTATAAAATCGATTAACGATGTATTCAGAACTTGGCGCTCGCTGATGGTCATGACCTGCATGGCCTGAGTTGTTTGTTCCAACCGGGACATCACTTCCAAAATGTCCGCCTCAACGTTGGTCGCCTTGGCTGTTTGCAGCGCCTGTTCATCTATTTCCAAAGTGCTTCCAACCGCATCCACCTGCGTCACCCGAACCCCGGTAACCGCTTGCAAATCCGAGACCTGCGCCCCCGCCTCCTGAAGGCGATTCAACTGGAAGGAGACTTCATCCGGGTCACTCCTGAGCAGGGCACCGCGCAATGCGGCAACCGCCCCCAGGACATTCACGTTGCGCCCGATAGGCCCCGAACCCTCCAACAACTCCTTACCGCTGACGACACCCGGCAGAGTTTGCCCATTCAACACCTTGGTGGGCCGATCCGCAGCACCGCCCTGATACTGCGGCACCACTTCAAAGTAATACACATCCCCCACATTCGGTTGGGCACCCAACGTCATTTTGACACCCTGACCCAAATCCAACACCGGGGGGGTTCCCACCGGATTTTGCGGAAGACTTTTGATCCCATTGATGTCCGCCTCGTACTGCCCGGACGATGCCAGGTAGGTAACTTTGACGCTCAGGGGCAAATTGGTGACACTATGGTCATCGGCAACACTTGCGGTAATTCCCGTCTTGGCCGGTGCATGTGGCCCCCGACCATTGGCCCTGACCTGGACGCTTGTGGCCTGCAAATGTTGGGCGTCAAACGGGGCACGGGTGCGGCTGCCACCAAAAATCGGTATCTCATCCAATTCGGCATTGGCACTGCTGAGAATTTGCTGATAAATCGCCTTGGCCTCTTCGGCGGTCGCCTTCATAATCTCAGGATCGCCACCAACCGAACTGTTGGCCATCTTCATGGCCAAATCTTTGCCTTCCAACAACCGCTCATAAACCTGATTGACGTGGCTATCGGCCAAATTCAACCGTTCCGAGGCAAAAGCCGTTGTCTTTTTCAAGCTTTGCACACCCGTAAGATCCGCCGAAAACAACATGTGCCGATAAATTCCCGTGGGATCATCCGAGGGGCGATTGGTGCGGTTGCCCGACAGTGAACTCTCCTGGATCTTTTGAATGTCCTGCTGTTGCGCTTGCAAAGCACCCGTACCAGACTTGAACATCATATTTTGGGTAACACGCATTTTCTTCCCCTTAACGCGACGACTAGACCATGGAAATCAGGGTTTGCATCAACTCGTCCGCAACGTTGATCATCTTGCTTGAAGCTTGAAACGCCCTCTGGAACCGCATGAGATCGGTCAATTCTTCCTCCAGCGAAACACCGGAGATGGATTCCCGCATGTTGCTGATAAAATCCTGTGCCGATTGCTGCGCCTGAAGGCTATCCTTATCCTGGTTGATCATCGATCCCAGGTTCCCCACCAGCGTTGCATAATGGCTGGTCAGGGAAGCATTTTGGCCATCGACGACAAATTTTGCAGTCCTCAGATTACCCAGGGCGATGGCCCCCAGACTGTTGCCATCATCAAACGTCGGCACCACCGTGCCGCTACTGCTGTCCATGCCAAACCGAGCCACCGCAACCAGCTTGGAATCGTTCATCAAGTTTTTGCCGACGGCGATACTCTCCGCATTCGATCCCCCAAAGATGCCGCCGATACCCAAAGCGGCCAAAATGCCGCTGGTATCTTCGACGACACCGAACACCCCACCCGTTTTGGCGGCAGAAAGTTCCAGGTACCGTTTATCGCCGTTGCTCACAAACCGGGCGGAGACAACACTGACCTTCTTTGTCGCATCCGTCGGATCTTCGGCGAATGAGGCGTTGATGGCCTTTTGAATATCACTTAAGGACATGTCTCTGGTGATGGTGATGGGTGCCCCAAGATGCAGATCATCGGTCGTATTGCCAAAGGCAAAGCTGATGGTCCCATTCACAACCCGGCTTAAATCTTCGGGTGATTTTTGATAGTTGGGATTTTTCGCATCGGTCACCAAATTTTTGATGGGTGTGGTCAAATCTGACCCCAAGGGGATGATCCCTTGTGTAGACGTGAGCATCGCCTTGTTCACCGACTGACTGCTGACGCGATTGACCTGCCAGCGCAATTCATCGGTAATGGACTCCAGGCGAGTCAAAACCCCTTTGTTGCCGTTGATGATCTGGTCACGAACCTGGAGTAAACCGCCCAACTTGCCCCCTTGAATGCGACCCGTGGCACTGAATTCCTGGCCGTTGATCTTGATTCCCAAGAATCCGTCCGCATTCGTCTTCGCACTGCGCTCCAGGGTGGCGGAGAATACCGAGTCGGCAAGAATTTCCTGCCCCCTGGAGGTCATGATGCGCAATCCATCCCGATCCATGGGCAGAGTTTGAATATCAATCAACCCACCCAGTTCCAAAACCATCTGCCGACGTTGATCCTTGAGGTCCAAAGCGGGATTGGTATTTTCATTGGCCACAATGGTTTCATTGATTTTTTGGATTGCCTTCAGCCGGTTATTGATGTCTGCGATGACAACATTGACCTCTTTGTCCACCGGCATGGTCATTTCCGTCAGAGAACGGTGCATATCCTGGATCGTTCGCGCCAGGGCATCGGCTTGGACAACCAATTCTTCGCGACCCACGGGATTGGCCGGATTGTCAGCCACGGCATCGGCGGCGGAGAAGAACGCCTCCAACCGATGCGAAAACCCTTCCCCATCCATATCGTTAAACACATCCTCAACCATGGTGAGGTAGTGATCGCGAGTTTCCAAGCGGCCCAACTCACCCGTTCCCATCTCCACCCGACGATCCACCAACTGGTCGAAACTCCTGGTGATATCGCCGATCGTAACCCCACCACCACTGGGATCGGTCAAATCTCCGGCAAGAATTTCCTGATTGAGGATCTGCCTGGAATACCCAGGGGTGTTGACGTTGCTGATGTTATGAGAAACCACCTGCAACGAACCCTGAGAGGCGTAGATGCCTTGCTTGGAAATGTTCAGAATGTTGTTGATGGACATGAAACCCGTTCCTTAAGTCAAAGGGGGCGTCGTACAAAACGCCGTTGCTTTGCTATCATGCATCTGACGTGCCAGTCGTTATTCTCACGTTTTTTCTTTCCTGTTTCGCCACCCTGTTCTTTTTCGGATGTTTGATCTGCAACATCTTTTTAGTGAACCTTACGCACATTCCCTGGGCTGGATGGAAACGAGAACGCCTGATGCAAGATATGAACCATGACACCATTTTTCAAAATCAAGGCAAATTCCCCCTGTCACATCATCCCAAGGTCGGCAAATGTTTCCCCGGATCGAAAACCAGCAAGCCCTCTGGAAAACGCCCCAGGGTGACGCAACCGGAATGACCGTGGTAGAATCAACCATGGGCCGTTCCTAAAGATAATGTGGCCTCCTTTTCCCTTCAGCCCACCTGAGCAAGGCCCCTATGGACACCTCCCCCGCCATCAATGTTGCCACACGCGCCGCCCGGGCGGCGGGTCGCGAAGCCATGAAGTTTTTCGCACACCGCCATGAACTCGCCATCGATTCCAAGGGAAAGAATGATTTTGTCACCCAGGCCGATATCACCGTTGAAAAAGAGATCATCCGTCAACTGCACAAGGCCTACCCCGACTATGGCATTCTTGCCGAGGAGAGTAGCCGCAAGCAGGTACAGCCGGGTTGGCGTTGGATCATCGATCCCATCGATGGCACCACCAACTTTATTCACGGCCTGCCGCACTTTGCCATTTCCATCGCCCTAGCCCATGACAATGAACTCCATGGGGCCGTCGTCTTCAACCCGGCCAGCAACGAACTGTTCACGGCGGAGCGGGGACGCGGGGCTTTCCTGAATGGCCAACGGATGCGGATCAACCCCAGCCAGCGTCTCGAACAATGTCTTTTGGCCACCGGATTTCCGGTGAACAAACCCGACGTATTGCGACGCCACATGCGCACGGTGGAAGAATTAACGATCGGTTCCCGGGGAATCCGCCGACTGGGCAGTGCCGCTCTGGACCTTGCCTTTGTCGCTGCCGGGCGTTATGACGGATTTTGGGAATCGGCGTTGCAGCCTTGGGATATTGCTGCCGGGATTCTACTGGTGATGGAAGCGGGGGGACTGGTCACCGATTTTGCGGGGAACAAAGGTTTTCTGGACTCTGGCAATGTACTCGCCGCCCCCCCCTTGATCCATCGCCTCATGCTGGAGGTTATCCAGCCAACGTGGCAATGAACGCTGGACACGTGGAAGAGGCCATGCTCCATGCCTGACATCATTCCCCTGTCCGCCGACTACGCCCCCTGGCTCGCCGAACTCAAAGCGCGTATCCACAACGCCCAGCAACGGGCGGCGTTGGCGGTCAACCGGGAGTTGGTGTTGCTCTATTAGCAGATCGGGCGGGATATCCTGGCGCGGCAGGGGCGGGAGGGATGGGGAGCCAAGATCATCGAACGACTGGCCCAGGATCTACGCAGTGCCTTTCCTGAAATGAAGGGTTTTTCCCGCGCTAACCTCATGTCTATGCGTGCCTTTGCTGAGGCTTGGCCCGATTCTGAAATTATCCAACAGGCTGTTGGACAATTGCCCTGGGGACACAACTGGGCTATTGACCAAGCTCAAAACCCCCGAGCAGAAACAAGGTCTTGGCGCAATTGAAAATGATCGGTCAATCAAGGAGATCAGTGCGAAGGAAACAACTTGAGGATAGCGATGATGAACATGGCCTGCCCGGCAGCCACCCCAAACATCCATTTGATCGTTTCGGCCTTGGATTCGGCAATCCTGACTTCAACTTGCATGATCTTGGATTCAAGTCTGACTTCGAGTTGCCGAACGTCACCTTTGGTAGCCAACTCTTTAAGACGAGTGTCTTCCATTTGTTCCATAAGATCAATTTGGGCTTCAGCCATAGCCTCGGCCTGTTTCCCCTCAACCCCAGCAGCCTTGAGGGTTTTTACGTATTTGAGGGTATCGAAAGCGATCGCCGTCATGACAAAATTCCTTGCAAAGTTACAACCACATCCAGCGTACCACGAGACGCCACCCAACAACAGCCCAAAATTCCGAAAGATCAGTGCGATGGGAACAACTTGAGGATGGCGATGATGAACATGGCCTGCCCGGCAGCCACCCCAAACATCCACTTGATGGTCTCGGCCTTGGATTCAGCAATCCTGACTTCAAGTTGCCGAACGTCACCTTTGGTAGCCAATTCTTTAAGGCGCGTGTCTTCCACTTGTTCCATAAGGTCAACTTGGGCTTCAGCCATAGCCTCAGCCTGTCTCTCCTCAACCCCAGCAGCCTTGAGGGTTCTTACGTATCTGAGGGTATCGAAAGCAACCGCCGTCATGGCAACTCTCCTTCCAGAGGTTACAACTGCCTCCAGCGTACCACAAGACGCCACCCAACAACAGCCCAAAATTCCTGATTAAACTTGCAAACCCGCCCGGAATCGAAGAGAATTGGGCCGTGTTGTGTTCATTAAGGCTAGACTGCCGGGATTTTGAACATTGCGTGAGCATGAGTTGGAGTCCCTTGTCGCGGCACTGGAAGAGAGCCAAGCGCAACTTCGTTGCGTCTCTGCACAGCGGGATGATTTGCAACGCCAAATCGACCAGTGTACCCGTACCCTGGCGTATTCCAATCGGGATCTGCAACAGTTTGCATACGCCGCCTCCCACGACCTCCAGGAACCTTTGCGTCTGATCTCCGGCTATGTGCAACTGCTGGAGAAAAAATATCGCGGAGCGTTGGACGACAAAGCGGATCTTTATATCCACTACATCACCGATGGTGCCCGGCATATGCAAGCCATGGTCCACGGTCTGCTGGAATTCTCCCGTGTGGGGAGTCGTGGCGGGGCGTTCGTCCCCACCGATTGCGAAGCGGTTCTCAATCGTTCCCTGCTGTCTCTTAAATCTGCTGTAAACGAATCGGGTGCTTGTATCACCCATGATCCCTTGCCGGAGGTGTCCGCCGACGGCGCACAACTGGTACAGGTGTTTCAAAACCTGATCGGCAACGCCATCAAATTCCGGGGGGCTAACCCACCGAAAGTTCACATTTCGGCCTGTCGTGACGAAGAGAACTGGTTTTTTTCCTTTCAAGACAACGGAATCGGCATCGAGACCAAAGCTGCCGAAAGGGTTTTCATCATTTTTCAAAAACTCCATTCCCGCACCCAATACCCCGGGACCGGCATCGGTCTGGCCCTGTGCAAACGCATTGTGGAACACCATGGGGGGCGCATCTGGGTAGAACCTCTCCAGGAGCAAGGCTCACTGATCCGTTTCACCCTGCCCGTGGTTTCTTAAGAGGAGTCCGTGATGGCCCTGGGAAAAAGAGAAGAGACTACGCACATTCTGCTATTGATCCTCATTATGGCACTGGTCGGGTTGATCATGAGCGGGATCTCTATCGCCGTTCTTTATGAAGTCTCCTTCGATCAGACCCAACAACGGCTGGAGGAGACGGTGCAAAGCCGTGCGCGATTGATGGAGGCCATCGCCCGCCAAGAGGCCGCCCACCTGGGCGAACACGGGGCATCATCGATGCAGCAGGTGGTGGAATCGACCATGGCGCAGGTCCGGGATGCCCATCGCCATTTCGTGGGCTTCGGTGAAACCGGAGAATTCACCATGGGCAAGCTGGAAGGCAAAAATATTCTCTTTGTTTTGCGCCATCGCCATACAGACATCGATCAACCCCTCCCCGTGCCACCAGACTCCAGACTCGCCGAACCGATGCGCGCGGCGTTGGCGGGTCGTTCCGGGGTGTTGATCGGACAGGATTATCGCAACCAAACGGTCCTGGCTGCCTACGAGCCTGTCAAGGAATTGGAAATGGGGATGGTGGCCAAGATTGATATGGATGAGATCCGCCGCCCCTTCATCCACGCTGGGGGGATGGTGTTTGCCGTTGGCGTGGTGGTCATCGGATTGGGGACGTTGTTATTTTACAAAGTGAGCAATCCCATGGTACAGCAACTCATGGAGACTGCGGCACTGCGCGAAAGCCGTGAACGACTCGTCAAGACCCAGGCCTCTCTACAAAAAAACACCGCCTACCTGGACAACATCCTGCGCACCGCCACCGATCTGGCGATCGTGGCCACGGATCAAACCTTGTGTATCCGCTATTTTAACCCGGAAGCAGAAAGGTTGTTCGACCGCCGGGCCGAATCGGTACTGAACCACAACATCGAGGAAATCCACGAGTGGACTGGGATCCATGAAAACCCGTTGACCGAGGCGATCCAAAGCGTCATGGAACGGGGAGAACACAGTTTTGAGATGCACATCAACCGGGACGGCAAAGAACGGACCATGGAAGCACGTCTCTCCAGCATCCTGGACCGGGATAACAAGTTGACCGGATTCCTCCTCATGGCCAAAGATGTCACCCAAGCCAATCAGGCCAGAGAGGTGTTCTTGCGCACCCAACGGAAGTATCGTCTTCTGATCGAATCGGCCAATGACGCCATTTTTATCGCCGATGCCCAAACCGGGATCATCACAGAGGCCAACCTTATGGCGGGCGAATTGTTGGGATGCCCGGTCCACGAAGTGATCGGTATGCATCAGACTGCGCTGCATCCCCCAGAAGAACGCGAACGCTACCGCAGTCTGTTCGAGGAGAATGTCCGCAGAGGACGTGGTTTGCTCACCGGCATTGTCGTCCTCCGCAAAGACGGGGGCCGTGTCCCCGTAGAAATTCGTGCTGGAGTGACCGATCTGGGAGATAATGACAAGGTGATCCAGGGGATTTTCCGGGATGTCTCCGAACGCCTGAACTTTGAACACTCGTTGGAGGAGGAACGGCGAAAATTCCAGGCAACCTTTGAACAAGCCGCCGTCGGTATCGCCCATGTCGCCATAGACGGGACATTTTTGTTGCTCAACAACCGTTTTGGCGAAATCACCGGCTTTACCCGCGCCGAGATGGCAACAAAAAGTTTCCAGGAGATGACCCATCCCGACGACTTGGAGACGGGCCTGAAATACGCACGTCGTATGCTCAACCGAGAAATCTCCCGCTACTCCCTGGAAAAACGCTGTCTGCATAAGCTTGGCCACCCGATCTGGGTATTATTGACGGTTTCGCTACTGACCAGCCCAGATGGCGAACCGCAATTTTTCGTTGCGGTGATTGAGGATATTTCCGAGCGCAAACGGCTGGAGGACCATCTCCAGGCGACAAACCTGAATCTGGAACACCGGGTGGCGGAACGGACTCAGGAGTTGGAACGGTCCAACCAGGATCTCCAACAATTTGCCTATGTCGCCAGTCACGATCTCCAAGAACCGTTGCGGCTGATTGCCGGGTATGTCCAATTGCTGGAAAAACGCTATCGCGGCCAGTTAGACGCACAGGCCGATAAATACATCGCCTATGCCGTCGATGGTGTCGGCCATATGCAGACCTTGATCAATAACCTGCTCACCTACGCCCGGACAGGTACCCGGGACAAAGCGTTCGAGGAAACCGACGCAAACCTCTCCCTGGAACGGGCCATAGCCAACCTAGCGCAACGGATTCACGACACCGGAGCCGAGGTAACCAGTACCTCCCTGCCAACACTACACGCCGACCCGGTACAATTGACCCAGTTATTCCAAAACTTGCTGGGTAACGCCTTAAAATTCCGCTCAGAGGAAACGCCCAAGGTACAGATCCACGCCAAACGGGGGCCAGGACACTGGATTTTCACAGTCCAGGACAACGGTATCGGCATCGAAGCCCATCACCAGGAACGGATTTTCCTGATTTTTCAAAAACTCCACTCCCGCACCCGCTACGAAGGGACCGGCATCGGCTTGGCCTTATGCAAACGGATCGTCGAACTCCATAAGGGAAAGATCTGGGTAGAGTCGAAACCGGGCCAGGGGAGTGCGTTCCATTTTTCTATCCCCGATGCCAATCCGTCCGCTTTGAATTCCAATTGAGCAACGCTATCATTTAATATATAATAGGCCGTTCATAGCTTAAATCGTTGATATTGATGATCAACTGATGCGTCAGGGGAAAGAATGGATCCAAATTGCGCCAAACCTGTGGAAATTCTCCTGGTTGAAGACAGCCCCGGTGATGTGGAATTGACCCGGGAAGCCCTGGCCGACAGCAAAATGCTCAACCGCCTGAACGTGGTCGAGGATGGCGAGGAGGCGATGAAATATTTGCGTCAGCAGGGGTGCTACGCCCATGCCACACGTCCTGATGTGGTGTTGCTGGACCTGAACCTGCCCCGCAAAGATGGGCGGGAAGTGCTGGAAGAGATCAAGGCGGACGATGCGTTAAAAGCGATTCCCGTGGTCATCCTGACCACATCCCAGGCCGGCGAAGACATCTTGCGCACCTATAACCTTCACGCCAATTGCTACATCACCAAGCCGGTGGATATCAATCAATTCTTCGCGGTCGTCAAATCGGTGGAGAATTTTTGGTTTTCCGTGGTCAAACTTCCGCCTAAAAACGGCGAGACGACCTGAATGCGAGGAAGGGCATGCGTTATGGTAGGCCAAACCATTCGGGTTCTGCTGGTTGAAGACGATCTGGGATTTGCCGGACTGCTGGACGAATGGCTGGTGGAGCTGTCAGGCCATCCGACCACCATTCTCCCCTCCCGGATTCTGGTGACCCAGGTGGATAGTCTGTCCAAAGCACTCCAACAGATGGATGGTACCGAGTTCGATATCCTGCTGGTCGATCTCAATCTTCCCGACTCGGTAGGTCTGGAGACCTTTGAACGGATTCGTAACCGGAATGTGGACTATCCTGTCATCGTCCTGTCCGGTCTGGATGACGAGTCCCTGGCCATCCAAGCCGTGCGCAGCGGTGCCCAGGATTACTTGGTCAAGAACACCATCGACGGCAATCTGCTGTTTCGTTCCATTCGCTACGCCCTGGAACGCCACACCTTGCATCGGGAATTGGAACAGGTGCGTGAGAAGGAACGACGCCAGCGGGAACAAGGTTCCCTGGATCGTCTCTCCGACCGGAATGTCAGCCGGATTGCATCGCGCATGTTGGGAATCCAGGAATTGAAAGGGGGATATCCCGACCAGTTCGCACGTATCGCCGCACAGTTGGGCGAAATTCTCGACAAACTGTTGCAAATGAGAACCCACAAGGTCGTCTTCAACATCTCCGACGACTTGAAGCAAATTTCGGAGGAACTCGGATTTTTACGTTGCGGCCCTCGAGACGTGGTGGACATCTACTTGGCCACTCTGGGTTCCAGGGAGACTCCGGGAAACCCGATCAAAAACGAATCGATCCATGAAGAGTGCCGCTATCTGGCGTTCGAGTTGATGGGCCGTCTGGTCTCCTTCTATCGTCCCTACGCCCTGGGGGGGGACGGATAATGTTACCGGGTGACCTAAGCGGGCATGGGATCCCTATGAGCGAGGAGAGCCAAACGATGAGCGTATGCGAAAAATTTTTATTGAGGTTGTACATCACCGGTCACACCCCACGCTCCGAACGTGCCATCAAAAATCTGCGCCGCATCTGCGAACATGACCTGTCTGGTGTCTATGAGATGCGGGTCATCGACATCCTGGAACAGCCGCAATTGGCCGAGGACGAAAAAATCCTGGCCACCCCCACCCTGATCAAGGTGCTGCCCCCACCCCTACGCCGCATCATCGGTGATCTGTCGGACACGGAAAAGGTGCTGCTGGGTCTGGATCTGCTCCCGGTCGATCTCAACCTCCAATAGTCATTCCCTAAAGAACTGGATACCAGAACATGTCTATCGAGAATCCAAAAATTCCCGTAGAAAAACTTTCCACCGGCATCGAGGGATTCGACCTGATCTCCCAGGGCGGATTGCCCAAGGGGCGCACCACCCTGATCACCGGTACCGCTGGGAGTGCCAAAACGGTCTTCGCCGCCCAGTTTCTCGCCGAAGGGATCCGCAAGACCGACGAGCCGGGGGTCTTCGTCACCTTCGAGGAGCATCCTGCGGAGATTCGCAAAAATCTTTTGTCCATGAATTGGAACATTGCGGAGTGGGAGGAACGCGGTTTGTGGCGTTTCGTGGACGCCTCTCCGCAACCCGGTGACGAGGCCATCGAGTCTGGGGAGTTCGATCTGGGTGCGCTTCTGGCACGGATTGAACATGCAGTACGCACGGTCAACGCCAAACGAATCTCCATCGACTCCCTGGGAGCCGTGTTTACCCTGTTCAGTAATGCCTTGCTGGTCCGCTCCGAACTGCGTCGCCTGAGCGCGGCCCTCAAGGGGATCGGGGTCACAGCGGTGATGACCGCCGAACGCACGCAGGAGTTCGGAGAAATCGCCCGCTTCGGGGTCGAAGAGTTCGTCGCCGACAACGTGATCATCCTGCGCAACGTCCTGGAGGCAGAAAAACGCCGCCGGACCATTGAGATTTTAAAATTTCGCGGCACGACCCATCAAAAAGGGGAGTATCCGTTCACCGTATTACCCGACCAGGGGATCATTATCATCCCGATTTCGGCCATCGAGCTGAAACAGCGTTCGTCAGCCATGCGCGTCCCCTCCGGCAGCCCGGAGATGGATCGCATGTGCGGCGGCGGCTTCTTCCGGGATTCGCTGATTTTGGTCTCCGGGGCCACGGGGTGCGGCAAGACCCTGATGACGGCGGAGTTCATCGGCGGCGGGGCCAAGAAGGGAGAAAAAAGTCTGTTGTTCGCCTATGAGGAGAGCCGGGAACAGTTATTGCGCAACGCCCACGGCTGGGGTATCGATTTCGAGGCCCTGGAACAGGATAACCTGCTGCGGATGGTGTGCGCCTATCCCGAAAGTGCCGGACTGGAGGACCATCTGATCGCAATCAAACGGGAAATCGACGCCTTTAAGCCGGATCGGGTGGCCGTGGACAGCGTGTCGGCCATGGAGCGGGTGGGGACCGACCGGGGTTTCCGAGAGTTCATCATCAGCCTCGCCTCCTTTGTCAAACATCGGGAGATCCCCGGCATGTTCACGGCGACCACCGCAACCCTCATGGGGGGACCGTCGGTGACCGAATCCCACTTCTCTTCCATCACCGACACCATCATCCTGTTGCGCTATGTGGAGATGCTCGGAGAGATGCGGCGCGGAGTGACCGTGCTAAAAATGCGTGGCTCCATGCACGAAAAGGACATCCGGGAGTTCACCATCAGCGACAAGGGAATGCACATCGGCAAACCGTTCCGAAACATTATCGGTATCCTCACCGGCAAGCCGGAATACCTGAACATAGACAATGCGGATCGGCTTTCCGGCATGTTCCAGGATTGAAGGCAACACTGCTACACTATTTCAAAGATCTTTGGCCGGGAACGTGACGAACGGGCATGAACGACACGAGTGTGCATCAATATCGTCTCTACGTTGTGGGAGATACCCCAGCCGGGCAAAGGGCTAGAGACAACTTCAAGATTATTCAGGAGGTCATCCTCTCTGGGAATGCCGAATTGGAGGTCGTGGATGTCCTCAAATCGCCAGAACGGGCGGAAATGGATCGCATCGTCGCAGTGCCAGCACTGGTCCGCATCGAGCCTCCCCCCTCCTTCAAGATTATTGGTGACCTATCGGACAGTGCGCATCTTCGATCATTTTTCGCAGTAGCCGGGGGGAACGACTCCCCTCAGGAAGATGGGACATGAATCCAGCCAATCCCAATATTCAGGTCAGCAGCATGAACGTTTTTCCCCAGGAGCCGATTGCGCAAATCTCCAGTGAGCAGTTGGATCGCATCGTGCGGACCCTGGCAACCTCGATGGTCGAGCGCGACTCACTGCAAGAAATCCTGGATGCCATGGTCAATGCGGTTTTAGTGATTTCCCGCGACGCCAAAATCCTCCGGGTCAATCAAGCCGCTGGCGACCTTCTGGGCTATGCGCGACAACGGTTGCCGGGGATGGCTGTGGAGCGGATCCTGGTCGAAGGGAAACTTTTGAGTGAATCTTGCATGACGGAGGTGGCTCATCAAGGGGCAATTCGCAACCTGGAGACCTGGCTACTGGGGGTATCTGGCCAAAAAATTCCCGTGCTGATCTCGGTTTCCGCGCTGCGCGCCCCGAATGGTAACCTGGACGGTTATGTCTGCGCCGCCCTGGATATCTCCGAACACCTCAGACTGCGCGAAGCCTTGCGTTCCAGCATGGAAAATTTCCAGGCCATCGTCGAAAAGAGTGTGGATGGCATCCTGATTCTGAGCGAAGGCAATCGGGTCGCCTATCTCAACCGCTCCGCCATCATTCTGCTCGGGCGCAGCGAAGACGAAATGCTTGGTTTGCCGTTCGGCTTTCCCATGGTGTCGGGCGATGTCACCGAGGTAGACATCATCCAAAAGGGGGGCGATGTGGGGGTAGCCGAGATGCGGGCGGTAGAAACCCAATGGCGGGGAAAAAACGCCCTGCTGGTCGCCCTGCGGGATGTCACCGAAAACGTACGCTTGCGCGATCAACTGCGGCAACTCTCCATGGAGGACGAGTTGACCGGACTTAACAACCGCCGGGGATTTTTTCTGCTCGCAGAACAGGAACTCAGGATCCTCGAAAGAAGCAACGCCAAACTAGTGCTGTTTTTTATCGACCTGGACGGCATGAAACCAATTAACGACCTACTGGGACACAAATTTGGGGATCAGGCCCTGGTGGAGACCTCTGCGATCCTGCGTCGAGCATTCCGCAAATCGGACATTCTGGCCCGGCTTGGCGGAGACGAATTTTTGGCACTTACTTTCCAGTTGGGGGACGACAGCCCCGTGTCCAACATCCTGATGCGACTGGATCGCGAAACCGCCCACAACAACGCCCGCCCAGGACGGATGTTTCAACTTTCGTTAAGTATCGGCCTTGTCGAAGTATCCAGACAGCAGACGTACAACCTGGAGGAACTGATCCTTGAGGCCGATGCCGCCATGTACCGCAATAAGATGGAAAAAAAACAGGCTGTCAAAGGGGCAACCGCAACATGAACCCAGCCTGCATTGACATTCTCCTGATCGAGGATAATCAGCCCGAGGCCAATCAGATCCGGGAGTTATTGGAGACCGCCGAGGTTGGCTCGTTTCGTGTTTCCTGGGCGGGGGATCTGGCGACGGGGCTGATGGAACTCATACAGACAAAGTTTGACGCCATTCTGCTGGATTTAAATCTCCCCGATAGTACCGGACTGGAGACCCTCTTTTCGATCAAGACCCGTGTACCACACCTGCCGGTCATCATCCTGACTAGCCTTGACGATAAGGAATTGGCCCTGGAGGGGCTGCGGCACGGTGCCCAGGATTGTCTGGTCAAGACGATCCTGACGATGGATCCGGTCCCTTTTCTCTCCGGTTCCGTGCGCAAAGCCATCCAACGAAACCAGACCCCATTACAACGAGAGTTGAATCAAGCCAATTTCCGCAGCTTGGTAGAAAAAAACGTCGATGGTATTTTGGTGGTGGATCCCATGGGGCGGATTCAGTTCTGCAACCCTGCTGTCCGCACCATCTTCGATGGTCGGGAATTGCACGAAGGTGACGAATTTGGTTTTCCCGTGGCCTCTGGGGAGACGACAGAACTGGATATCGTCCCTCTGGACCGGGGTGTGCGGCGTGTCGTCGAAATGCGGGTCTCGGAAACCCTGTGGAACGGGCGTTTGAGCTATCTGGCTGCCTTGCGGGATATCACCGGGCGGAAAACAATTGAAGACGAGTTACGTCGTGCCAAGGTCGCGGCGGAGACCGCCAATCTGGCCAAAAGCCAATTTTTGGCCATGATGAGCCATGAGATCCGCACACCCATGAACGCCATCATCGGCATGGCAGATCTGATCAGCGGCGAAGATCTGCCGGAAGAACGCGCCCAGGCCATACGGGTCATCAAGGATTCGGGTCAGGCGTTGCTAACACTGATTGACGACATCCTGGATCTGGCCAAAATCGAGGCCGGCGCGGTCCACACGCAACCGGAACTCTTTTCCCCACACGATCTGCTGGAGAGCGTTTTCAACATCATGCGCGGACCTGCGGAACGGCAGAAAGGGTTGCAGCTCACCTACCAGGTCGGGACCACGGTTCCAGACATGGTGCAAGCCGATTATCGGCGTATCCGTCAGGTGCTGATCAATCTTGTGGGCAATGCCATCAAGTTCACCGATCAGGGTTGGATCCGAATTGCCGTGGATTACGACACTGCCTCCCAGGAATCACGACTGCTATTTTCGGTTTCCGATACCGGCATCGGCATTCCAGCGGACAAGCTTGGGACGATTTTTGGGGTTTTTGTACAGGCGGATGCCACGATTTACAATAAGTATGGTGGAACCGGGCTGGGTCTGGCCATCAGCAAACGTCTGGTGGAGATTATGCTGGGTCACCTCTGGGTCGAAAGCATCCCCGGCCAAGGGAGTGTTTTTCAATTTTCCATTCCCGCCCCCGTTCCCGCCCCCGAACGATCACAAGATGGATTGGAACTGATCCACAAAACCGCCCCCCTACCCTATTTTGCCGCACCCGATTTTGGACTCTCTTCCGGGCTGAACGAACGATACCATGGGTTGCCGGTGTTGGTGGTGGATGATGATCCGATCAATCAACTGGTTTTATTGAAAATGTTAAAGAAGCTTGGCCTTTCCCCCGATCTGGCTGGGAATGGTCGTGAGGCTTTGGAGATGATCGCAGCCAAACGGTACGCCTTGGTGCTGATGGATGTGCAGATGCCGGAGATGGATGGGTTAGCCGCCGTGACGGCCCTACGCAAACGGGAGAAAGCGACGCATCAAACCCCGGTCAAAGTGGTGGCGGTCACGGCATTCGCCATGGGTGAGGATAAACAGCGCTGCTTTGAAGTCGGCATGGACGATTATCTGTGCAAGCCTGTCCGCAAAAACGAACTGGCGAGAATGTTGTCTCGATGGCTGTAGAAGGATCCGCTCAGGGGTGCCACTCTGCCCTGCCGTTGCCAAGCGTTTGGATGTCATCCAACCGACATGGCCCTAGAGAAATATTTTGCTCGTGTGGTAGAACTTCTGGATTCCCCAAGGAGTCTGCGGAGAGTCATCAACACCCTGACAAATGCAGCCAAATATCTTTTCGTTTACCTGTTTATGGGCCACAAGCTGACCCCCTTGAACGCCACGCATGATTTTGGTGACATCTTCGATGCGTGACCAAGCGTAAGATACGAAACTCCGATGCTTGATAAATGGATGGTCACCACTCTCCAACACACATGTCCTATCATACGGGATCCCCTCACGGACACTCGAAATCGGGACAATCAAAACACTTTCCACGCCGAACCTGACAGGATCGGGATCGGTGAGCAGAACAAAAAGGTGCTTTCGATTTGGATCCCTCTGTGGTCCCGATGGGATAAGAACTGTCGCTTTCTTGCAAGGAATAAACAAACTCATAATGATGCAAAAAGTTGGTCTATTCCTCGCGCTTCTTCAATACGTTCCGCTAGTTTTGCTGCTGCGCCGGCGTCAAATCCCACACATCGTGCCATTGAGTCGAAAGAAATTGGGAAAGACGACCCATGGGGATCCTGCCATTCGGAACAATGATCATGAGTCCAATCCCGAATTTTCCACTGATTCATCTCGCGAAATTGCTGCCAAACCGATTCGAGTACGCTGATTTCCGCCCTGCTCAGCTTGGTCAACCTATCAGGCTCAAAGATGGTGCGGGAAGAGACCTCATGATTTTCTTTGGCAGAAACCCAGTCTTCCCATCCTCCCGGTGATGAACGGACATTCCCATTCATCAAGTCCAACGTCATGGAAAGTACCGGTCCATGCGGCATCGAAACAGGATAGTCCCATGTGATGGGCAAGCCCATCGTGCGGATTGCTTCACGATCAGCGAGATACATCAGCTTCATCAACTTTAAATGTGGCATACGCCCTTCCTGGGTTTTGTTCAGGAAAAACGCTGCAACCTGAGATACTTTAATCTCGTCAAACATCGCCCAACTCCCGTATGGCCAACACTTTGCGGCCTCAGGTTGCCCCGCAACCATTGTCGCACCTCAAATAACGCAACGTAAACAATAATCATGCCAAGAAATCATTTTATTGCAAGTGTTTCATGGTGAAGCATTTCAGCACAATTCTGATATTGACACTGGCAACATCGGGTTGTCACCAACTATTTTTCCAAATATTTTTGAGTGCGCTCAGGGTGAGACTAGGGTTGTCGGCAAAAGCCCAACGGCCTGATTCCATATTTTTCTAAATGATAGGAATAACGAAACGGGGGGGTATGCTGATAAAATCGTTGGTAGGCAAGATCGGTGATAGCACTGCCATGCAATCCCCCAAAGACAATCCAGCCATTGGCCAATACCGTGGCACCGACCACCACCACCGCCATCCGCCGTAAGCCTGACGACCGGGGTAACCTGCCAAAACCACGCGAAAGATAGACGACAAACACCACAAACACCGGCTGATAAAGCCTAGCAATCCACTCACCCCGCATTTGCCAGCCGGGATAATGCGGAGCCAGATTCAAAAACAGGAAGAAAAATACCGTTGCCACCATAATCCCCTCTTCGACCACATGATAACGCCTCCCGCCACAACGCCGCATCAGCAGATGAAAGACAAGAAAAGATAGGGGAAGAAAGAAAAAATTGCTGTAAAAATAATTTCTAATGGCTAAAAGCGGCAGATGGGCAACATTCTGGAGTACATCCGGCCAAGCGGTCATGATATGCAGCCAACTATCCAGAATGATCCGGTAAGTCTGTGAATTGGAGTTGTCGAGACGGACACCCAATCCCCAATGCAAAACCGCCAAGGTCAGCACCGTCGGCCAAACTAAACCCACCAGTGCCAGAGGAATCCGGCTGCCGCCCCGCTGCCGCCACAAAATCCAAAGGGCGGCAGGGACCAGCGTGTTGAGCAAACCATCATAGGCGATGAACAAAACGCCAATCCCAGAACTCAACAAAAATAGTTGACGCAGGGAGCAAGATTCTTCGGATATGACAAACAGCCCAATGCAACCAACCAGCGTCGCCGGCACAATGACGGCATAACTGTAAGGCAAGCCGACCCAATACATAATCCCAGGATAGGTCGCCAACAACCATGCCGACGCAATCGCCCCGGCACGCCCCTCCCGCCGATAGATAAAGAGGATCCAAACGACAACCCCAGCCACCGTCAATAAGACATTGATCAGCAAGCCACCCCACAGAATACCCAGCGTTGCAACCAGGGGCCAGGCCAGGAGCGGATAAAGGATCCGCCGCAACATCAGGGCGGATTGCCACTGTTCGGGGGGCGCACCCTCCAACATCAGAAAAGGTTGCAGGTGAAAGAAATGATCCGTATTGGCCAGATAGCCACACGGCAATTCCAACGGAGAAGCCTGGGTCGCAGCATAAGGTGCCAAAGTTCCCGTGGAAAGCCAGCAACCAACCAACAGCACCAACATGGCTCCGGCAAACGGCCACCCTGTGCGAAAAATTCCTGAACTAACAACAGCTTGGTCGTTCCCCACACGGTTCCCCATTGGTTGCCCACCGCCAACCCGTCTCATCGTTGATTTCCGTTGCGGTTGTAGTCTTTCCCCACCCAATGATCAAGAAAGAAAAGGGTCTGGAGAATGACCCCCAGACCCTTTTTCGTCGATAGGCTATGCAGAAAAGAATGTGAATAGTTACCGTTTTTGATCAGGAGGAATCTACCACCAAACTTTGGGACTTATTCCAAGTTCACTCAGTTTGACCAGAATTTTCGCGCGGTTGATCGGTTTATTGATGTAACCGGTGCATCGCCCCTCCTCAAATGCCCGCTTCATTTCGGAGGAGGCATCCACGGCGGTTACCATAACGATGGCAGACTGATTTTCCTGTAAAATACCCAGACTTTCTTCCAAAGCCCGCATTTTACACAAAGATTCCTGGCCATCCATCAAGGGCATCATGATATCCATGAGTACCAGATCATAGGGCTGGCCCTCGCCTAAACGGAGGGAAAACAACTCCAAAGCTTCGGCACCATCCGAAGCTTGGTCGCACTGGGCGTAAGGTTCCATAATTTTTGCCAGAACCATCCTGTTTTCAATCTGATCGTCAACAATGAGACACTTCATGGACCCTTCACAGCCATCGGCGGAGATTATCGGAAAAAAATGTCCTCTCTTTGATTCTAGCCCGACAGGTATGCTTTGTCACTTGGAAATGAGATAGCAAAAGTTCAGAAAAAGGAAGGCCCCAGGGCACCTGGCGGCGGAGACATCCCAGGTGATTGCCCCATAGGCATCTCTTTCTCCCTTCCAGATCCGCCGACTTCCAATCCACGACCGTCCCCTGGCTGAAAAGAATTTTCAGGAACTGACATCTGGCCAATTTGCCCCTGGAATGGCATGGCCTCCATTTTTTTTGGCCCATCCGCTTCGATTTTATAAACATAAAGATCTCTGCGGCTTTGCCCCCCCTCATCAAAATAAACAACCCCCGCAGCCCCGTAGATCCTCTGCCCCCCCTTCAACACCGAATACCACGGTCTACCCGACATCCGTTCCACCCGCAAGGACTGAGCCACCAGGGCCACCGAATCATAGGCCAACATATCGAGAGAGGACGGTGTATCCTTCCAAACCTGATAAAATGATTCGCTGAATCGGTTACGGGCCACGTCATCGGAGTCACAAAAGAACGCCCCTTTGATAAAATCCGCTCCTTCTTTGAAGAGTTCCGGCTTGTTCCATAACGACGTACCGAGGAATGTGACCTGGGGCTGGCGCAATTTAAAAAAGGCGGCCTGTGGGGCGATCAAGCGGACTTCCTGGGCATTGGCTGGCAAAAACAAGGCATCAAAATCGGACCAGGGCCGCAAGGAGGCCCCACTCCCCGAAGAGACCGCTTCCACAGGGTCCAACGGTCCATCGGACCCGGCTGCGTTGGTGCGCGCCTGGATATCCTTGGGATCCGCATTGACCAACGCCTTGATCCACGGAGAAAAATCACTGGTTCCCGTAGGAAAGAAAGTGACGCGGACGATGGTTCCACCGGACTGTCGCACCGCATCGGAAAAGGTTTGCGTCAGCAGGTGGCCATACTCAGAATCGGGGGCCAAAACGGCAATTCGGCGGAATTTTTTTTCTTCCACCGCAAATTTGGCCATCAATTGCCCTTCCGTTTCGGGGCGGAAGGCATTCTGGAAAACGCTGGAACCGGGTGGCACAATGCCATCACGGGGATTCAACGTCACAATGGGAATATTATAACGGGCCGCCACTTCCGCCGCCGCCTTGGCCTCCTCCTGGAAGACAGGTCCAATGACGGCCCCCACGCCATCCAGGCGAAATTGTTCCATGGCACTTCGGGCCTCCTCCGCCTTTCCATGACTATCGGCTACCCGCAAGATGATCTTGGTATCGGGATAATCACGCAATCCTTTTTTAATCGCCTTCAACAGGTTTTTCCCGATGGTCGCATAATCACCACTCAGGGGGAGCAGCAACCCCATCGTCAATCCAGGTTGATTGTCCGCCGGGGCCAAGCGACGCTGGGCCTCCAACGAGGCCAGATCGCTCCCATTGGCCGATTTCCAGTAATCCATAGCCCCTTGGGAACCACCTTCCTGATATTGGCGATCACCCAAAATCAGGGCAAACAAAGGGGTAAACGGTGATTGCGGTGGCTGGATGGCATGGAGTTGTTTCAACCTTTCCGTCTCAACCTGGTCCGCCGTTGTCAGGGCCACCCCCGTCTGGTCGCTGGAAAGTTGACCGGGAGGCAACATCAGGAACAGCCGCTGGGTGTTCTCAGCGTTGCCGTTTTGCATATAACTTTTCAAAAACTTTTTCCAAGGCGTCATCGCTTGCGTAGAGCCGGAATAAGCCACCCGAATCCAACTGGACCACGCCCCCTCGACATCACCGCGTTGCTCTTGAATATCTCCGACAAGGGACAAACTTTCCCAGGCATAAGGTTGATTCGATTTGGAAGCCGCATCGATTAAAAATGGTAATGCCTGTTCCGTTTGGCCTTGAAGCATCAAGACCTCGCCCAAACGAAATCGGGCTTCATTGGCCTGATCGGTCTGCCCAAACTCTTGCAAAATACGCCGATAAAGAAGCATCGCGGCATCCAATCGATTTTTCTCGACAAGACTGCGGGCCTCCGCGATCATACGCATGGGGGCCTCTGCAACCCCTTCCCCTTTTTGCGGCGGTACGGAAGCCTCACTCTTGCTCTCAAGCGATTCCTTCGGCGCAACCGATCTCTTTGGCTTTTCGTCTGTCGTCGTGACACACCCTCCGATCAGTGCCAGAATAAAAACCAGCATCACGAGCCAAAATCCCCTTGGGATTGGCACTCCCGATGGTACCATCATTGCGGGCTGTAGATCGTTGCGGTGACAAGTACTCATGCATGTTTCCATAGAAGACAGGTTTTCAATTGAAAAAAGATCCAGGCACTTTGACCATCGTTCCCACCCCCATCGGCAACCTGGAGGATATGTCATTCCGGGCCATTCGGGTACTGCAATCGGTGGATTGCATCTTGGCGGAAGACACCCGACTGACGGGAATCCTTTGCCGTCGCTACGAAATACGCACCCGCCGCGTCAGTTTCAACGAACACAATAGTGCCACAAAGATCCCCTGGATATGCGACCAACTCAAAGCGGGAACCCATTTTGCCCTTGTCAGCGATGCGGGCTGTCCAGGGATCAGCGATCCAGGGGGGCCGTTGATCAATCAAGTCATCGCCGAATCGTTGCCCATGGAAGTCTTACCCGGACCCTCCTCGGTCATAACCGCCATCGCCGGATGTGGTTTTTCCACCAATCGTTTTATTTTTGAAGGCTTTCTCCCCCGGAAAGGCAAAGAGAGAAACGCATTTCTCCAGGCACTCAAAACCGAGGAGCGCACCTGCATTTTGTTTGAATCCCCCATACGCCTGAACGCAACACTGGGTGACTTGGCCCGCATCTCCGATCCAGACCGACGTGCCGTGGTTGCCCGCGAACTCACAAAAATTCATGAAAGCTGGCACCGGGGCCGTCTAAGCGAACTGGCCCATTTTTTTGAACACACACCACCACGAGGGGAGATCGTCATCATCCTTGAGGGGGCGGTCAAACGCAAACCCGACCTTCATTCTACCGCAGTCGAAGAGCAAATTACAGCAAGTTTACACCAAGGGACAGGCGTTAAGGAGACGGCCCGTCTCATTGCCGCCCAGACTGGTCTTCCCGCCAATGAAATTTATCGATTGGCACTTCAATTAAAGCAGCGTCCATGACATTTTGGCGACAATGGCTGGGACGCCATGGTGAAACCCTGGCCGAAAAGACCCTATTGAAAGATGGGTATCTCATCCTTGAGAAGAACCACACCTCCGCCATGGGTGAAATGGACCTCATCGCCCAAAAACACGACAACTTAGTCTTTTGCGAAGTCCGTTCGCGCCGTCTTGTTCATTCGGAAGAGATTGGATCCATTGGCGAATCGATCAACGCCGCCAAACAACGTCGCTTGTTCATGCTGGCGGAAGCCTACCTGCAACGTCATCCCCACTTGCACCATTGCGTCTGTCGTTTTGATGTCATCCTGGTCGCCAAGCGCAACCAGGATTGGCAAATCGACTGGATCAAGGATGCCTTCAGACCAGGGTGGTAACGCATCGGCAACGGGGCAACCGCTTCGTAACTGTGCCCCCAAATTCCATGGTGACATATCAACGTATCAGCTTTGCGCCTGCCCGCCACCTGAAGAACTGGATCCAGAACCTTTGGGAGGAACGCCAGACCCCCCTTTTGGGGGAGTTGCCGGATTCAGAGTACTTCTCGTTGGTTGATAAGATCCTATTACTACTGTCTGAACTCTCCCAGGTTGGATATCAACAGGGCTTTTGGGTAATTTCTTGTTCCTCATCTTGCACCTCGTTATTACCAAAGAATTCCACTAAAGATATGTCCTTGCCCTGAACTATAATTCCTCGAGTTCCGTTCACCTTCTCTTTGAAAACGCCGTTCTCTCCAAGTTCCCACACTTCTTCAATATAAATCTGATTCTCTTTTGGGAAGGCACTTGCATTTGAAGATTGATCAAATCTTCCTCCCACTCTCCTAACCATCCGTAAGGTGAACAATAACCCAGTATGCTTCCTTCTTTCCAAAAACGTAGTCCCATGGCGTTGGAACCAATGATCATAAATCATCCAGAAAATTGACTCGGTGGGAGAAAGGCGTTCCCCGTCTGAGCAGCATGTCGTTTTACCCTGCGGATTACGTCGGGCAATAACATGGTTTCCCGTAAAACAAAATTGTACAGGTGGGTTCCATCCAGCAGCAGCAAAGGCGTCTTCTCCCGGGAAGCTGTCTTGATAGCTCCATCATTAATAGCCGGATATCGAAACAAAGATGCCCATCGTGTTGTCCGCTTTGGAGGAGACCTTGCGGTCGAAGATATCGATGTCTGGAGAGCCTGTTGGCTCCATAGTAAACTTCAATTGTACCGGACTTCCACCCAATTTTCCACGCCATCCCAATTGTTCGGACACCGATTCGGTTGGCGCAAGCAAAACCGACCCAACATGTTGCCGTAAACACGTTGGTCCCTATTTTTTGACTTGCCTTAATTGATTTAGGAACCAAAAACCAGTACACTACCCGTGGAAGTCGCAAAGGGAGTCTCTTGCAACCGGACGACTGCCAGATTCCTTAACGCCAAAATATAAGTCGAGGTCGGGCATGATCACACTGTGGAAAATGATGGCGGCACTGGGCATGGTGCTGTTTTTGGGGGGATGTGTCCCCATGATTGCCGGGGGAGGGCTTGTTGCCACCGATATGGTCGCCGAACGACGCGGAGCCAACAGCTTCATCGAAGATAATTGGGTGGCGTGGAAAATTCGCAGTGCCTACGTCGATAGTGAAAAGGTCCAAGCGGGCAATGTCAACGTCTCCGTCTACAACGGTAAAGTGTTGCTCACCGGAACCGCCTCCTCCGAAGGAGAAATCAAGGAAGCCATTGCCATCGCCAAAAATACCCGTGGCGTCATCGAAGTCTCCTCGGAATTGATCGTCCAACATGCCACCGCCATGGAATTGGCCCAGGATGTCTGGATCAGCAATCAAATCAAAATCCAACTGCTGGCGGATAACGCCGTGCGCGGCCTGGATATTCACGTCGAAACCACCAAGGGGGTTGTCTACCTCACCGGAATGGCCAAACTGGTCCCGGAACGCGACCGCGCCATCGAAGTCGCCCAAGGGGTCAAAGGGGTCGTCGAAGTGGTTTCCTACATCGAGGTGGAAGGGACCGCCCTCCCCCTGGCCAATCATCAAGCCAAAACCAAACCATGACGGCAGTGCCCACAATTCCCGGACCGGTTATTCATGAACTGAAAACCCTTCTCGGAGATGATGGATTTCTCACCGCCACCACGGACCGCGAAGCGTATGCCTGGGATAATACCGGTTATCGCGCCTTGCCCGACGCCATCGCCCTGGCAACCAGCGAAGAGCAAATCTGCGCCATCCTGCACCTGTGCCACAACCATCGCGTCTCCGTCACCCCCCGTGGTGCCGGAACGGGCAATGTGGGGGGAGCGTTGGCCGTCCAGGGTGGGTTGGTGTTATCGACCCAACGTATGAAACATATTCTGGAATTTTCCCCTGCGGATCGGTACGTCATCGTAGAACCGGGTGTTGTCAATCACGATCTCCAAAAACATTTGGAAAGTTCCGGCTTATTTTGGCCCCCAGATCCCTCCTCGGCACGCGCCTGTACCGTCGGCGGTAATATTGCGATGTGTGCCGCCGGTCCAGGGGCGGTACGCTGGGGGGTCACCCGCGATTGGGTGTTGGGGTTGAACGCCGTCTTGATGGACGGAACGCTCATTCATACCGGAGGCCGCACGACCAAAGGTGTTGTCGGCTTTGACATGACACGCCTGCTCACAGGCTCCGAGGGGACGCTGGCGGTCGTCTCACGGGCCATACTGAAGTTGGCCCCACGACCCGAAAAACGTCTGCTCTCCCGCATCGCTTTTCCCAGTGTGGAACTGGCAGCGGCGGCGGTTTCCACCCTGCTCGCGGCCCGACAACCCCCATCGGCCCTCGAATTTCTGGACGGTTCCGCACTCGATCTTCTGCGCCGCGAAACAACGCTCGCCATCCCCAAAGAAGCCCGCGCCATGCTGCTCCTGGAAGTGGCCGGTGGTCTCCACGGCTTGGATGCTCAGATACAGGAGATGATCAACACAATCCTGCGCTTCAAGCCCCTGGAATGGACCCCCCCCGTCGATGGTTCCGATGCGGCATCGGTTTGGCAAGCACGAAGTGCCTTGTCACCCATCCTGAAAAAATTGGCCCCCAAAAGAATCAATGAAGATGTCGTCGTCCCGGTTTCCAGATTGCCCGCTTTGATGGCCGGTCTGGAAAACATTTCCAAAGATGCGGGAATCCCTATCATTAATTTTGGCCATGCCGGCAACGGCAACATCCACGTCAACCTTCTGGTAGATCCTCAAAATGAGAAAATCATGTCACAAGTTGGCGGGGTACTGGACCGCGTATTCCGACTGGTACTTGATCTCGACGGATCCCTCTCGGGAGAACACGGCGTAGGAACTCAGAAACGTGACTACATCGCCTGGGAATTGGACGAAAATTGTCTCTCCCTGCAAAAACAAATCAAACAAGTTTTCGACCCCCTGGGATTACTCAACCCTGGCAAAATCTGGCCATCCTCCTGACCGCCACAGCGCAGCAGGGCAATTGCATTTGGAATCCTTTGACATTAGGCCGTGTTGGTATCCGATAACTTGAGACACACCCTAGAAAATTATTAAAAGAAAAA
>PEAO01000105.1 GCA_002753615.1 Magnetococcales bacterium DCbin2 | reverse complement strand
CCAGACCCCTTTTTTCTTTTAATAATTTATCTTTTCCGAGGCATTTGGACGTGCCAATTTCAAATGCGATTGCCCTGGACGGTTATCCTGGAAACCTATCGATGTTTCGTATATTTTTGTAAAATGTGTGATTATCCGATCTTTGCGCGATCGGCTTGCGGGCATCGGTCCTGTTTGTCAAATCTTGGTGGGTGTTGGAAATCTTTGGTGTCGGGGAAGGAGAAAGAGGGGATATTTGATGAAAGCGATGATTCTACGGTGGCTTCATGGGCCTGCGACCAGCGGTATTTTTATCTTTCTTGCCGCAGTCGCTGCGATGATGGTGGCGAATTCTGATTGGAGCTATCTGTATGATCGTTTCCTGAATATCCAGGTCGTTGTGCAGTTCGGTGCTTTGAAAATTGATAAACCCTTCTTGCTTTGGATTAACGATGGGCTGATGGCAATTTTCTTCTTGCAGGTGGGGCTGGAGCTGAAACGGGAGTTTTTGGAGGGGCAACTCGCCAAGCCTGCCAATGTCATCCTTCCAGTCATCGGTGCTGTGGGTGGCATCATGGTTCCTGCCTTGATCTACGCGGTGATCAATCATGCCGACCCCGTCGCTTTGCAGGGGTGGGCGATTCCGACCGCTACCGATATTTCCTTTGCTGTGGGCGTCCTGGCATTGTTGGGGAAACGGGTGCCGGCGGCACTCAAGCTATTCCTCCTGACATTGGCGATTATCGACGATCTTGTTGCCATTATCATCATTGCCATCTTCTATACCAATGATCTGGGGATGGGGTCTCTCACCATCGCGGGTGGTGCCCTGTCGGTCTTGATGATCATGAATGTGATGGGGCACCGGGGGATCGCCGCCTATGGTTTGGTCGGGGTAGTCTTGTGGGTGGCACTGCTGAAATCCGGCGTTCACGCAACGCTTGCTGGTGTTGTCATCGCCATGGCCATCCCCCTCAAAGGGGCTGAGGGAATGCCATCGCCCCTGCATCAGCTCGAAGGCGACCTTCATTTTCTCGTCGCTTTGGCCATTCTGCCGCTTTTTGCGTTTGCCAATGCCGGGATTTCCCTTACAGGGCTTTCCCCGTTGGTGATGCTGCAACCCGTTCCTTTGGGGATCTTCCTGGGACTCGTCATCGGAAAACAATTGGGTGTGTTCAGTTTTGTCTGGGGGAGTGTCCGTATGGGACTGGTCAAAAAGCCGGAATCTTTGGCTTGGTGGCAACTCTATGGCGTGGCTGTGTTGTGCGGCGTTGGGTTTACCATGAGCTTGTTTATCAGCACTCTGGCTTTTGAACACGCACAGGCACAAGCGATTGCCAGTATGCCCGATATGGGCAGTGCGCGACTGGGTATTTTGGCAGGATCCATGATATCGGGTATTCTGGGTTGGCTGATACTCCTGTTCGCTTTACCCAAAACAGCAGGGAATAATACACCGTCGTCGGTATAGCGGTACTTCCCGGTCATTGACCGTGGAACAAATACGCATGGGACGTATGTCACCCCTTACTTTGAAAAAACATCGTCCAGGGATTGGGCATCAAAAATGTGAAGGCTCCAACTTTCCAAAGAGGGCATTGGGGCTTTGGTGATTTTTTCACAGGCCCAACTAGGTAACACGCCAAAGCGGCGTTGCAACAAACTGGTCAATACGGCGGCTTTGCCCTCCCGTAGTCCCTCCTCGCGTCCCTCCACGCGCCCTTCCTCGCGTCCCTCCACGCGCCCTTCCTCGCGTCCCTCCTTCCGTCCTTCCCATTTTCCAATGCCGTATGTGGACTGCACCATGCTGGCCTGATCGTGAAGATCATCCTTATAACGTTCGTAGGATTCTCTCTCTGCCCCAGACAGTTTTAATATATCCAGCTCCTTTTTGGCTTTATCCAGGCCACGCGCGGTGAATTCCTCACGAATTTTCTCATTTTTCAGAAAATAAATCCACTCGTCTAAGGTGTCCCGTGCGACATCGTTGAAGCGATTAATTTTGATCAGATAATATTCGGGGAAAAGCTCAGGGACCGAGTCCCGATGAAACAAAACCTTCTGCCCTTCGCTGAGATTGAGTTCATCTTGGGTATGTAATCCCTTGAAGATGGAACGCCCGACATAGACATAATCGGTTCCCTGACCGAGATCGAAATATAAAATGCTGACGGAAATGACTTTGGGGACGCTCGCATAAGGTTCCCCTTCATCGATATGTTCGGTAATGGTTTTGGCCGTTCCATACAAAAGACGTTGCAGATAATCCCATTCACGTTGATATTGGAGTTCGATGAGGATGATCTCGCCGCGCATGTTTTTTACTTTGATATCGACCCTGTTGAATTTATCATGACGGTTCTCTTGGTTGCTTTCACTTTCCAGGATTTCCTGAATATGGATATCATCCTTCAGCAGTTCACTCAGGAAACCCTCCAGGATTTCAAAATTGGCCTTGCTGCGCAAAAGTCGTTTCAAGGCCCAGTCAAAGCTGATCAATGTGCGCTGTTTCATAATGGGCGATTCTCCTCCAAGGACTCAATCTGGATTCAAGCCTGAAAAGATTAACATTTATGTAGGTTTCACCGCAAATATTCATCGAACGTTTTTTTAAACTCCAAGCCTAACGGATAGAAAATGATCAACAGAATTGAAACCCTGATTGAAAAATGGTTGTTTGTGAGCCGGTGGTTATTGGTTCCCCTTTATTTGGGTTTGACACTCATTTTTGTCGCCCTTGGGATTAAATTTTTTCAAGAAGTTCTGCACCTAGCACCACAACTTCTTGCCATGAAAGAAACAGATCTGGTACTCGCTTCCCTGACATTAATTGATATGGTTTTGGTTGGTAACCTGTTGATTATGGTCATTCTTTCAGGTTATGAAAACCATGTTTCCCAGATCAATCTTGACGAAGGACAAGAACGGCTATCATGGCTTGGAAAGCTTGATGCCGGATCTCTCAAAGTTAAGTTATCTGCATCCATCGTGCTGATCTCATCCATTCATTTACTCAAGGCATTTATGGATGTCCATCAGATAGCAAATGATAAGTTAATGTTTATGGTGATCATTCATCTCACGTTTGTCGTTTCAGCGATTTTGATGGCGTATGTCGATAAAATGTCAGGTTCTCACTGAGACTTTTTTGTCTGGATGGGGCATGGCTTCACGGAGAACCCGTTGCGCCAGACCAATTTCTTCGGGTGAATGGGCATTGGAACCTGGCGAAATCAATACCCCGTGACGCTGACACATGGCGACATAGGGTTCCATGGGTGACAGATAGGCGGGGTTTAGTTCAATGGCGATTTCCCGTGCGGCGGCCCTTTGTACGACATCTTCAAACAGTTCCTGGGGAAACGGGGTGACGAAGCGTGTACAGACCCCTCCCGGATGGGCGATGGCATCGACCAGGGGGTTGTCCACGAGTGCCAGCAACCCACGGTATTCCAAATGGATCGCCTCGTCGGGAGTGATCCCCCGCATATCCCAGCCATGGCCCGGATAGGCATGTACCGCCCCAAGGACGAATTCGGCATGGTTTTTCATCGCCTCATCCCACAACAATCCCCCGGAAAAATCGGTGATGGGAACCTCAAGTCCCATAACCAGCTCCAGGTTATGGGATTGGAGCGTTTCTCGAATCGTTTTTCCTTCCCGCATGTAAGCAGAAAACCAACCTTCTCCGTGCGTCAGATTGGGTTCAGTGTGTTCCGTCAAGATTAATTGTGTGATGCCCCGGTGCAAAGCGGTCCAAACCATCTGTTCCAGAGAACCCGATCCATCCGAATGCGTGCTGTGGGCATGGTTTTCCATGGGGGGAATGGTCGTTGTCAGAGAATCCCAGGTGAAAAAACGGTGCTTTTTCCGTGGGCGATGGGAGAGTAGAGGCATGATAATGACGCTTTCAACAATAATGCTTCATAATCGGATGGGTTTGTTTTAGACTTCGGACTGGTCTGAACCAAGCCGTTGGGTTTCCCCAGGCAGTCTATCCCCATCATAAGGATTCCACTATCTTCCAACAAGTCCTGTTGCCAGGGCTTTTTTTTCGGGGAAAGATGACCGGCTGAACTTTCAGCCCCTTCCAATTAACCGTTCACGAGGAAAAACAGAACATGGCCGATACCGACAGCATTCCCGAAACCAAGGAATTTTTTCTGGACAAACCCCAAAGTGCCACCCTATTCCCACTGAAAGGTTGTCAAAACCTGGATTGGGGAATGAAAAATCGTCTGTCGCGTATTTTTTCCCCGAAAAGTGGTCGGACGGTGATGTTGGCTGTGGATCATGGTTATTTTATGGGACCGACATCGGGATTAGAGCGCATCGATGTCACCATTAACCCTCTCCTTGACTATGCCGACACCTTGATGTGTACGCGGGGCGTATTGCGTTCCATCACCCCGGCCACTTTTAACAAGGGGGTTGTCCTCAGAGCCAGCGGTGGTCCCAGCATTCTCAAGGAACTTTCCGACGAACATATTGCCGTATCCATGGAAGATGCCCTCCGGCTGAATGCCGCCGCTGTGGCGGTTCAGGTTTTTGTCGGAGGTGAGTTTGAAACCCGTTCCATCCACAATATGACCCAGTTGGTGGATGCGGGCAATCGTTTTGGAATGCCGGTACTGGGGGTCACTGCGGTCGGCAAAGATCTGGCCCGTGATGCCAAATACATGCGTCTGGCAACCCGCATTTGTGCCGAGCTGGGGGCAACCTATGTCAAGACCTATTTTGTCTCGGAAGGTTTTGAAACGGTCACGGCATCGTGTCCCGTACCCATCGTGATTGCCGGGGGCAAGAAACTTCCTGAAAAAGAGGCTTTGACCATGGCGTTTCAAGCGGTCGATCAGGGGGCTGCCGGTGTGGATATGGGGCGCAATATTTTTCAATCGGAGGCACCCATCGCCATGATTCAGGCGGTTGCCAAGGTTGTCCACGAAAACATGCCTCCCAAACAGGCTTACGAATACTACCTGACCCTGAAGGCTGGGTCTTTCTGATTCAAGAATCAAAAAAAGCCCCGATTCCTGTCGTAGGAAGGGGCTTTTCTTTTCTCATCTCTCTTGGATGACGGTCGATAAAACCCGTTTCCAGGAATCTGTGCGATGACGCTTATTTCTGTGCTGCGGGAGCTGCCGGTTGGGGTGCCTGCTGGGGCATGTTGTAGCCATAAGGGGCTGCGCCATAACCACCCGGTCCGCCGTATCCGCCTGGTCCGCCGTATCCGCCTGGTCCGCCGTATCCGCCCGGTCCGCCGTATCCGCCCGGTCCGCCGTAAGGTGCGCCATAACCTGGTCCACCACCCCAACCGTAAGGGTTGCCGCCATAATAGTTATTGCCACCGTCCCAGCCGTTATTCCCGGAACCGTTCCAGCCATTGTTGCCGGAACCGTTCCAGCCATTATTGCCGGAACCGTTTCCAGAGCCGCTCATGTTGAACCCAAAACTACCACTGCCATTGCCACTTCCGTTGCCATTGCCATTGCCGTTGCCATAGCCGTTGTTATTATTGTTGTTGCCCCATCCCCAGAAAGCATCGGCAGCGGTGGGGATGATGGTCATGGCACCCGCTAACAATGCGGCGATTGCCAACGTTTTCGTAATTTGTTTCATATGAATTGTTCTCCTGTGATCGATTGATAGGGTGATTGTACAAAACAGCAAACCATTCAGGCTATCGGTTGGCAGCGAACTGCCGGTTTCCGAATGGAATACACACTGAGGAACGGTTGCAAAGAACCGGCGGCCCAGTTTTGGTCTACCTGGGCAGAAGGTCCGTCAAGGCACAATTCGAGGCGAAGTCAAAGTCTTGGAAAGGTGCGATGTGTTTGTTGAACCGTCCTTAGTCACGGTTCCTTGCGCGAAGTGAGGCTTTGGGTGCATGGGCCGAGAGAGCTGCCATGGATCAAGAAGAAGGGACGCATGGGAAGGTCAGGGCAAAAAAATAAATACGGACTCATCCTAACAGGAAAACGGTGTCAATGCAAAACTACTGTGATGGATGGGGTGCGGTTGGCTTGGGTCTTGGGAGTTATTTTTAGTGTATATCATTGATTTTATGAAATATATAACGGAGTGCAGAGTTTGTTTTTCTAAAAAAAAAGTCAACGATCATTTTCGGTCCATGTAAAACTGGGGGACATAATCGGCTTTTGGGAAAATTATGATGGGATTTTTGTGCGCCAACCGTTAATCTGTGCTGAGGTGGTGGCGAGGGTACGCTTTGGAGAGGCGTCTAACGTGGGGTTGGCTGGATGTGTGATCTTGAAAAAAGGCTTTCATACTACGAAAAACTTCAAAAAATCATTCAGTGCGCCTTGAATGTCGCTTTGGAACCGCTTTCCTTGGAAGAGCAACTGACGCATGTGTTGGAGTTGGTTCTTTCCATACCTGGATTGGCGTTGTTGAGTAAGGGGGCGGTGTTTTTGGTACAAGAGGGGACCGAGGGGCTTAAGTTGGTTGCCAATCGTGGGTTTTCGGATAACCAGATGAGGCGTTGTGCAACAGTCCCCTTCGGGTATTGTCTTTGTGGCCGGGCCGCTTCTAGCGGACAAATTGTCTTTTCTCCCCATGTCGATAGTTCCCACGATGTCACCTATGAAGGGATGCAGGATCATGGACATTACTGCATCCCGATCCTGTCAGGAAACAGGGTGTTGGGGGTTATTAACACCTATGTTCCGTCCGGTCATTGCCGCGAACCGATCGAAGAAGATTTTCTCCTCGCCATAGCGAGTACGATGGCTGGCATTATTGAGCGGAAAAAAAGCGAATGTGCGTTAAAACTGGCCCGTGAAGACCTGGAGATGGCGGTCCGTCGGCAAACCTCCAAAGGGATGTTCAATCCTTTGATTATCCAAAGGTTGGTGGATCTGTGGCGTGAACAGGGTGATGCGTCGGTATTTCTTCCCAATCCGGCGCATGTGGGACGCATTTTGGAGGTGGTTTTTCAAGCGAGTCTCCAACGCCAGGAGGAGGTGAGTATTGAGTTGAGTGTTTCGTTGATCCTATCCGATGGGATCGACCTGCAAACAGAAGACTGCAATGCTATGACCCTCAAATTTCATACACCCGTCCCTTTTCATGTGGACGCCCTGGTGGCGTTGGCGCGTTCATTCGATCCTGTGACCACGACCCTCGGCGTCGTCCCTTCCAAAACGAACCCTGATGAATTAGAAATCTACGGAGCCATTTATTTTAATTGCGCCTCGGCGCACCGTTTTGATGCCCATAGTTTCAACCGTTCCCCAAGCAACATGTTGACGGTCATGGTTCGCAAGGTGGGTTGTCTCCAGGTCTACAAGGGAACCGACATCATCGGAGGATTTGATTCCGGTTTTTTTTCCGAACCCTCACCGCCCCCTTTTACCGACAGCCCATTGGCTTGGAACCTTCTCCGGGAGGTGCAGACCCACACCGGGTATCAACGGTTTGGTATGGGATATTGGCACGTTTATCGAGATTTTATCGATCGCTTGTTGCTGGCGACGGCGGCGAAAAAAAATGGAGGTACCATCATCTGGTTGCCCAAGGTCATGGAGGCGAACGCCTGGAAAGGTGCCGAACCCAGGTTCTACCTGGAAAGTGGGCCTGAGGGGGCGCAACTTTTGGAAACCTTCCGTCACATGGAGGCGTGGAGTGAGGATCATCGGGAAGAGGGCGATTGGCATCGGAATGAATTGGAGCGGTTGCGCCTGAAAAGGGAGTTGATGGGACTGGCCGATTTGCTGTCCCGTCTGACTCGGGTTGATGGTGCCCTGTTTTTATCGGACCGTTTGTCTCCCCTGACCTTCGGTGCCATGATTACCGCCAAGCCTTGGAAAGGGAGAATCGTCTCCTGGGTGGAGGAGCGGGTATTTCCCTCGGTGCGTATGGATGTGTCGCGGCTGGGGGCACGGCATACTTCGGCGGTCAATTTTGTCGGTCATTGCCCTGGGGCCATTGCCTTTGTGATTTCCCAAGATGGTCCGGTGGCGGGATTGGTACAAAAAGACAAAGATTCTATTTATTGGTGGCCCGACTGCCTGGGTGGTCTCAAGGATTCCTGAGGGTTGCTCTGGCGTTGATCAACGATTGCGGTCATTGCCAGCGATATTTTAATATTTCCCGAACGGAAGGGAGTTGCGGCAGCTCCAACAACATGTTCCCCAGGATTTCTGGGGATTGTCCTCCCAGTTGCATCCCAATGGTGTAGAGTCCGCCCGAACGGGTTTTTCCAGAGATGGACTTGCCGTTGATGTTATAGCGCGCCAAAAGTTCCAGAACTTGTAAAAGTGCCCCGGACTGGTGCTGGACATTGAAGGAAACGTGCAACAAACCTTGATTGTTGGCAAGATTCCAATGGCCTTGCTCCCACTCTTTTGGTTGAATCCGCAGACAATCTTGACGATGAACGATCCAAAGGCCATCCTCGGAGAGTCGTCCGACGATGGGTACTTTGGGTATGGACAGGCAACAGGTTGACCAGCGAATATCCTCGCCGGTCAAGGAGGTCAACTGAAAACTGCCCGATTGGCTGCGATTGATCCCTTTCAGGGTAGAAAGGCCGCTTTTGAGTGCTTGCTTGATCAATGTTTTTGCGCGGGCCGTTTTGACTTCATCAAGCCAGGATCGTTGAGGCCAGCCATTTTTGGCGGTCAGAATGCGCACGACATCGCCATCTTGAAGTGGATGATCGGCGGGTCGGGGTATTTCGTTGATTTTGGCACCGATGCAGCGATGGCCAAGGTCGGTATGGATCATGTAGGCAAAGTCCAGGACAATGGCACCCACCGGAAAGGTATGGCGGTCTCCTTTGGGTGTGTAAACATCCAGCAGGTCGGGTAGGACATGGGAGTGGACTTCGGACATGCGCAGATCACTATCACCCAGAGTGGCCAAAAGGCGCATGTATTTGGATGGATCGGGACCGCTGACGCCCCACTCTGCCAGGATGCCCATGCGATTGGGTAGATCGTCGTGCCTGCGGACGACTTGCACGTTGATGGGTTTGCCTTCCCAAAGGATCCGACTGGTCAAGGCACGAAAACCGTTGACGCGCGGGGCATTCATGTAATCACGCACATGTCTTGGCAGGGGACCAAAAAGGGCGTGCATTTTTCCCAATACCCGCCAGGCGGCATCGTCGTCGGCAACGATCAGACGGATACGGAAAACAGGCCAACCGACCGGCATCAACTGGCCGACGCCCGGTTGCTCGGAAAGACAAAAAAAGTCGGAGAGAGTTTTCCCTTCGATGGTAAAATCCTGCGCCAGATTTTCTCCCAAGACTTGGTTCAATCGTCGGCTTAACTGATCCATGCTGGCACGTCCTTTCAGGATCAGATTATCGAGAATTTTTTGGGCCTGAATTTTTTGCACCGGCATCAGGAATGGGAGAATTCGGTCGATGATGGCATCGGCGAGGGTAATCATCCCCAGGCGGCGGGCTACCCCCACGTAGATCAAGGACAGACTGGCCTTGTTTTTTGCCTTGTCCAACCCGTGTACATGGAGTGTTTCGGCATTATGAAAGACATCGAATGTTTTGATGATCAGCACCCGCAGGTCTTTTGATGCGGCTTGAAGGATACGCCGGTAGGTAGCGGGCAGATCCCCTGCGCCGGTTTGCAGGTTACGAATTTTTGAAAGAGCTAGGACCAGGCGATGAATGTCGGCATTGAATTCTTTTATTTTTTGACTGGCGTTGGCTTGGGGTGGGGCATCTTCCACGGCATCATGCAGCAGTGCGGCACAAACGGCCACCTCATCGTTCAAGCCCCACGAGAGGATATTGTATGCAACACTGAGGCAATGGACGACATAAGGGCCGCCATCGATTTTTCTGGTTTGCCCGTGATGAAACTCCATGGCCATCTGGGCCGCAGTGGCGATACGTTGACCAGCCCCCAGACCAAGCTTGACTTTGGCTAGGTTGATGATCTCGTTGATTTGTTGTTCAGGTTTCATGGGTTAAATTTGGACGTGTATTGCAACGAATTAAATCATAGGGTTGGATTGATTGATAATCCATTGGGATGCCGGGGCCATTGATCAATGAAACAGCCCAGGCAAGCGAAGGGGTGTGGCCGAGATCCAAGTCAGAGGGTATCGCTATGAGGCCGACAAGTCAAACAGATTGTCCTTCCAGGGCAATTGCATTTGGAATCCCTTGACATTAGGACGTATTAATGTTCGATAGATTGAGATACACCCTAGAAAATTATTAAAAGAAAAAAGGGGTCTGGGGGATTGCCCCCAGGGTTTTGATTTTGTTTTTGATTTT
>PEAO01000104.1 GCA_002753615.1 Magnetococcales bacterium DCbin2 | reverse complement strand
AAAAGAGGTGATCCAGGAAATTTTGTATCGCATCAGTGAACTGCCGATCAAAGCCAGGGCCGATGCCCTGACGAAATTGGTTATCTTATCCAGGTTGCGCAGGCTGGAAATGGTCGTCAAAACGGAGGCGGAAGAAATGTCACTGACTTTTAATCTGATGGAAAACGATGTGTTTCGGCCTATCATCATGAAGATGCAGATGGAGAGTGAGCAGATCGGTGAACAGAAAGGAGAAAAAAAAGGAGAAAAAAAAGGAGAAAAAAAAGGTGAGGCTAAAATGCTGACCCACCAATTGCAGCGTCGTTTCGGCGACGTACCTGATTGGGTCAATGAAAAAATTGCTCAAGCGGAATCACCGTCTTTAGAAACGTGGGGCCTTCGCATTCTTGATGCGCAATCCCTGGACGATGTGTTTGCGGTAGATCCTATGGCAAGCAACGCTTCGCTCACATGACACAGAATAAGGCCAGTTCTTGGGCCATCCGTTGCACGGGTGTTGACCAGTCACCGGGTCGATCCTGACGAAACAAGCGCATACCGACGGGATACCAGGGGGAATCGGTGCGGTTCAGTAGCCACCGCCAATCGGTCCCCCAGGCGGGCAGTAACACCCAACACGGTTTTCCCATGGCACCCGCCAGATGGGCGACGGCGGAATCAATGCTGATCACCAGATCCAGATGGGCGATGAGGGCCGCCGTATCGGCAAAATCTACGATGGATGGCCCATAATCGAGAAGCGGTTGGTTGGCTGGGGGATTTTGCGCCTCTTCCTCCCCGCTCCCCCGTTGCAAACTGATAAAAACGACCCCGGATAGCGACCATAAGGGGGCGAGTACCGACAGATCGGGTAAGGATCGGTTGTGGTCGTTTTTATGTCCAGGGTTCCCTTTCCAAACCAGACCGACGCGCAATCCCCCCGGGGGGATCTTCAAACGCCAGCGGGTCAGGTGATCCGAAGGGGGCGATAAATAAGGGATGGATTGGGGGATGGACGCCAGTGTCGTTCCAAGATGGTGGGGCAGCGATAAATATAGGGTCCAGAAATCATGTGCTGGAAACGCATCGGTTTGTTCTTCCACCCATTGGTCCACCCCAGATACCGAACGAAACAAGGTCATGAGGGGGGCACCACACATCAGGGTGAGATGGGTCACCCCTTTTGCTTTCAACAAAGCGGCATAACGGCAAAATTGAATTTGATCGCCAAACCCTTGTTCGGGAATGATCAATAAAGATTTCCCAGTCAGCTCTTCGCCACACCACATGGGGAAATGTGCTTTGACATAGGGGGCGTGATGATCTTTGCGGTTGGCCTCATGTCGTATTTCATAAGATGACCAACCTTCCTCATAGCGTCCCAAAGACAGAAAAAGCAGTCCCAAATCCCAATGGGCATCGTGATAGCAAGGTTCAATGGATAGGGCCAGGCGGTAGGCCGCTTCGGCCTCTGCAAATCGGTTCATCTCTTTCAGGAGATGACCCAGGTTGCTGGCGGCTGCCGCATGGTCCGGTTTCATGTGCAGGGCATGGCGGAAAGAGGCCTCCGCTTCTTCGCACCGTTGGCACTCGGTCAGAAGAACGCCAAGATTGTTATGAGTCCCCGCAGCGTCTGGTTCCAGCTCCAGGGCTTTGTGAAATGCCGCTTCGGCCTCTGTGAAACGGCGTTGTCCCTTGAGGACCATCCCCAGGTTGCACCAGGCTTGGGCATAATCGGGGTTGATCGATAATGCTTGGCGATAAGCCGCCTCTGCCTCATCAAGCCGTTTTTGTTCATTCAGGACGATGCCAAGATTGTTGAGGGCTTCGGCATAATCCGGTTTGAGACTTAAAACGTGGCGATAGATGATTTCAGCCGCTTCAAATTGTTTTTTTTCTTTTGAAAGATTGCCAAGATTAAAGAACGCTTGGAAAAAGTTGGGTTTCAGGCTGATGGCCCTGTGGAAAACCGCTTCGGCTTCGTCCAATCGGTTCAGGGTCAGCAGGACGCTGCCAAGATTGTTGGTGGCTTCGGCATGATTGGGATGGATGCGCAGGACTTCCATGAACGCCAGTTCCGCTGGCTCATATCGTTTTAATAAAACCAATAAATGGCCAATATTGTCATAGGCTTCGGCATACATCGGGTTGTGATGTACCGCGAGGCGGAAGGCGTTTTGGGCTTCTTCAAAGCGGTTTTGTCGATTCAGAACCACTCCCAGATTGTTGTGGGCTTCGGCATAGTCTGCCTTGAGGTGCAGTGCGCGACGCAATGAGGCCTCGGCATGTTCCAATTGACCTTGTTGATTGAGGACAATGCCTAAATTATTGTGTGTTTGGGCATGGTCTGGTTGGATGCGCAGAATGTGTCGAAACGCCTCTTCTGCCTGTTTGCCATGACCGAGTGCATGGTACAGGTTGCCCAGATTGAACCAGGCATCGATGTATTCGGGGCTGATCTGTATGGCTTGTCGCCAACAGGATTGGGCAAGGTCGGCATTTCCCAGTTGCATGTGGCACAGGGCCGCCAGATTCAACAAAGAGGCATCGGGATGGGTTGCGACCATGATGGCGTTGGCCACCCTGAGGGCTTCCTGGGGATCCCCCTGAGCATAAAGGGCGAAAGCTTTTCCACGGTCAACTGTCATCGTTGAACACACGCCGTCCGAAAGATTTGTAAATTATTGAAAGAAAAAAGGGGTCTGGGGGATTGCCCCCAGGGTTTTGGTTTTGACTTTAAACAAAAAGGTCTCCATATTCCGCTTTTGACTTTGGTTTTGACTTTAAACAAAAAGGTCTCCATATTCCGCTTTTGACTTTGTTTTTGAATTTAAACAAAAAGGTTTCCAGCTTCAGGCTTATGAATTTAAAGTCAAAAACAAAGTCAAAAGAAAAAATGGAAGCTTTTGATTTAAAGTTAAAACCCTGGGGGCAATCCCCCAGACCCCTTTTTTCTTTTAATAATTTATTATTTCCGAAGCATTTGGATGTGCCAATTTCAAATGCGATTGTCCCCAGGGTTTTATTCTGAACAGATATTATCTATAAATCATGTTTGAAAGCAAAATGATCTCTGAATTTTTGAGATGCTTCATTTACTTCTCTACTTAATCCATGCAGAGGGCTTTCATCATGTATTTCTTCAGCAATTGTGACCCATTTGCTTCTTTGCTTGGTTAGTGTACTCGTTTCTTGTATGGCATCTCTATATTTTTCAATCATTTTATTGAACAAGTATCCGCTCCAGATTCTTCAGGGATTTTTGCATCAGGTCCATCGCCTGACGCATGGCGCGGCCATGCATCCTGGATTGTTGTCTTAATGGATTGAGTTGCGTGCGCGATTTCTGAATCACCTCGCGGCGGGCTTGCGCCACCTCCCGACCGTCCTGGATGGCCTGATTCACCGCCTTCTCGATTTCCAAATGGCGACTTTTCAATGCCTCATGGTACGCCTGGGTTGCGATCCGATAACGGTCTCGTTCCTCAACGACCATCTGGCCAAAATAAGCGGCTTTATCACGCCAATAGCGGGCGGGGAAAAAAAAATATTTTCCCTGATCCCACAACCCATCACCCATAGTCAACTCGGGACTGTCATTAATCCCATCGGCCTGTCTGCATCCAGGCAAAATAAGAACGGGTAATAAAATCAACAAAACGACGAAAAAATGCCGCAGTGTCACCAGAACCTTCATGTTGTCTGTTCCAAGGCGGGTTTGATCCCCGGTTTATCGGGTCGCATATTCGTTGAGTTTGTTGCGCAGGGTGCGGATGGAAATACCCAGGAGTTCCGCCGCACGGGTGCGGTTGCCGTTGACCTCATCCAGCGTGCGGTGAATCAAAATCTCTTCCATCTCCCGCACCGTGGTCCCGATGGGCAAGCGAATGGCCTCGGCATTGTCGCTATGGACCGCCGCAGAATGAGAAGGGAAGGGGACCGGGCCACTTTCGTTGTCCGATGGTTCAAAATCAATCATCAGATCGTCCGGTTCAATCACCCGCCCCTCGGCCATGAGCAAGGCGCGCTGAATGACATTTTCCAGTTCACGAATGTTCCCCGGCCAAGGATAACTTTCCATGGCACTCAAAGCAGATGGGGAAAAGGGGATATCATTGCGCCCCAGTTCGATGATGAAACGTTTGCGGAAATGGTTGGCCAAAAGCAGAATATCCCCCGGTCGCTTCCGCAACGGAGGCAAAGAGACCGGAAACACATTGAGGCGATAATAAAGATCTTCACGGAATTTGCCATCCTCCGCCCATTCCTTGAGGTCGCGGTTGGTCGAGGCTACCACCCGGACATCCAACGGTACCGCGCCCCGCCCCCCGACCGGGTCCACTTCACGTTCCTGGAGTACCCGCAGCAGTTTGGCTTGCAGATTTAACGTCATTTCCGAGATTTCATCCAGAAAGATCGTTCCACCATTGGCCTGGAGAAATTTACCCTTCCGATCGGTGATGGCCCCAGTAAAGGCCCCCTTGGAATGTCCGAACAATTCCGATTCCAGAAGATTTTCCGGGAGGGCCGCACAGTTCAAGGCGACAAACGCCTGGCTGGAACGATCCGAGACCTGATGGACAAACCGGGCGATCAATTCTTTCCCCGTACCACTCTCCCCCTGAATCAACACGGTGGCCTGAGATTTGCCGACACGGCGAATCTGATTGAGCAACCGTTTCATATTGGCATCGCTGGAAATCAAGCGACGACCGCTGCCAAGTTCGGGATCGAAATAACGCGACGCATAGTTGGCCAAGTGATTTTTGAGCAACTCTTCTTCGATGGGCAGCAACAGATAATCCGCCGCACCGACGCCGATGGCTTCCCTGGCTTCGGTGACACTCCCCTGTACCGCAGCGGCCAACACCGGCAGACCACGATGCAGAAAATTGATTTCACGAATCCACTCCAGGGCTTCGTTTCCCGGTTGCAGCGAAATAATGACCATCCCCACCGTTGGGGAGCCAACCCGCAGACGTGCTTCATCCCCGAACGGGATCAGAATGGGGGCGTAGCCGTGCCTCTGAACCTGATCCGCCAGCTTGCGCACAGCGGGGTTGTCATGTCCGATCAGAAGGATTTCATTGTGGTCCGTCATGACGGTCACCTGCCAACTTCCAGAGCCATTTCAAGTTGAGACGCATTTTCTGAAGAAATCTTGGCCCATGAAGTTCCTGGAGCCAGTTCGGCTGCTTTTTGATAACGCCCTTTTGCCCCTTCAAGATCACCATTGCGTTGCAGGATGTCGCCGACCCGAATATTGGCCAAGGCACTGATTTCCTTATCGGTAGCTTCATCGGCAATCTTTACGAATGAAGGCAAGGCTTTCTCATCACCCTTCCAAAGTTGAATCACGGTGGCATAGTCATAATAATCCACACCATCACCCATGGGGCGGTTTCCAAGGAGAAATTCGTAATTTTTGACCGCATGAGGGAAGCGTCCCCGCCCCAGTTCCGCCTTGGCCATGTAGCGCAGACGCCGATCTTTGTCTTTTTCGCTCAACAGGCCATCCGGGAGGGGTTCCAAAATCAGTTGGACCGCTTCCCATTCGTTTTTGGATAAACGGCTTTTAGCCTCGGCCAAACGCACTCTCGCCACTTCCCGGGTGATGATGCCCCCCAGTTTCCCCTCTTTACGTGCAGACTGCAACCAATCATCCGCAATCAAGGTTTGCGCCAGTTGCCGTAAGGCTTCGGCGGCGGGATCTTCCAATCTTTCCAGGATATGTTGGGCAGCTTGATTACTACCAAGTTGCATAAGTGCTTCAGCTAGGTGAATACGTGCCTGCGGAAATTCGGGATCCTGACGCCAATCGTGCCCATAAATTTCACCCAAAAGTGAGGCGAATTCAGGTCGTCCTTCATCCAAGGCGGCGGCCATCCCTTTCACAAGCAGGGATTTTTTCAGCCGATCAGCGCGGCGGATGACGGCAATGCTTTGCGTCATGTTGAGCAGACTATTCAATGTCTCAAGAGATTCGCGGAATTGCCCATCTTGACCCAACAGTTCTGCACGGGTCAAATAAGCTTCCGCCAGGGCATTGGGCAGTGCGATGGTCTTGATGACCTGATCCAGCTTTTCCAAGCGTTGCTTGAAGGTCAATGCCTGTTCCATGGTCAATTCCAGGATTTTTCCCCAGACGGCGGCATCGGAGCCTGGAAATTGTTTCTGGAGGCGAGCAAACAGCCTTTTGGCATCCGCAAAATGTTCTTTGGATTTACTTTTTCGTCCCTGGGTTTCCGCACTGCGGGAAAGTTGAAAGCTGGCCTCCGCAGCCCGCAACATGGCCCATGGGACGGTCCGTTCTCGGGTGTGGAAGGCGTCCATGAACATGGCATAATGCTGAAAGGCTTGCTGATAGTGACCATATTTATAATAGATATCGGCAATCCCCATGATATGGTCGGGATTTTTTCCCAGGTAACCCAGATGTTCCGCGGTGATCTGGTCCAGGGTGGCAATAGCGGCGCGATGATCTTGCTTGAGATCATTGGTTTTGGCCAGAAGAAAAAGGGCCGATGCTGCTTTATCCCCGTGTCCGTTGGTCAGGGACAACACCTGTTGCAGGTGATTTTCAGCCTCTTGAATGAATTTGGGGTCACCGGGATGGGTGTTGGCCAGGCCAATGTTTGTTTTGGCGTTTTCCAGCAGCAAGGCACCCTTGTCCCGAGGCAGGTTGGGATCATGCATCAGGGATAAGGCACTTTCAAAACGACCCGATTCATTGAGCAATTTCAGTTGCATAAACCGGTAATGGGAATAATTGGGGGTGTTGGGATGGCGGGCCAGAACCGCTTCCAACTCGTATAGCAGCCACCCTGGTTTCCAACCCATGCGGCGGTGGAAATCCAACATCAAAAAATCGATGACTTCACGGTTTGGTGTATCGGGGAAGGTATCCAACAGGCTGCCCAGGTAAGCGCGAGCCTGATCATAATGTCGTTCTTTTTCCGCATCTTTGGCCTCTTTCCAGAAGTAGTCTTCGGTGATGTGCTTGTCGAGGAGGACGACTTCGGTGGCGGCAGGTTCGTAGAGTGGAAAGATGCTGTGCAAGGGTTTGGAGACCCCTTGTTCCAAATCATATTCACGATTGGCAATGATTTGTTTGGCGTTGTTACTGCGCCCTATGTCGCGGGGGCCAAGGATTTCAACGATGAAATACCCCGCTTTGGTACTTTCGTAGAAATGAACGGCGTCTGCTTTTTCGTTGAGCAGGACTTCAAGTTCGGCATGGCCTTCGGGAAACTCATAGACGAAAACGTTTTCCACCAGTCCCCCAGGATCCAGAGGACGCCAAGTATCGGCCAGTTTGGCCGCTTTCATGTGGATACGGACGACGGGGTTTGCCCCTTTTTCAATGTTCTTTTCAATCTCGGTGGTACCGGTATGGGAGAGAACCAAGAGTGTGCCATCGCGCCCTGGAAGGACGAGACCTTCCCGAATTTCCATGGGTTGCGTTGGGTCGGGTTTGGGTTGTTCATCAATTTCAAATTCAAAAATGGATCCGGCGACAGGATCTTCGGGACCAATCTTGGAACGAAAGCTGAGGTTGGCCTGTTTCAAACCGATGGTGACCATTAACCCCATTTTTGCTTCGGGTATGCTGGCAACGGCGAATGAATGGATCCATCGCGATTGATCAAGATGGAATGTGCCACTGGGAAGGGCGAGAATATCCGGTATTGTCAGCAGGAGTTGCTTGGGTTCAGTCAACGCCAGGGTGGGTTTTTGCGCTCCAGGTGGAATGGCGAAAGAAAAAATTTCGCGTGCGCCATGATTGGCGGTTGTGTAGTTCAGTTTGGTGAAAAAGGCGGCAGCGGGAGCGGCAGGAAAAACCACCAAGCCCAGAATAACCGCCAAAGTCAAAAGCCCTTTGAAGGTGTTTACGGATACAAGATTCTTCCAAAGGGTTTTGGGTGTCATGGTTCAGCCCCCAATGGTTCCAACCCTTTTTTCTTGATCTTTTCCACCAACGTGGTACGGTTCAGGTTGAGTAGACGGGCCGCCTTGTTTTTGTTCCATCCGGTGGAATTGAGGGCCGATAAAATGAGATTATTCTCAAAATTGGCGACTTCGGTATTGAAGTCGATCCCTTCGGTGACGATGGGGTTATGCACATAATCGGTCATGGGAACCGACAGGTCGGGCCGTTCCCCCTCATCATCCTCCTCATCCATGGCGTGGGCGGCACTGTGGATATTGTCGGGAAGATCCTCGATTTTGACGGTATCATCGGCCAGGATGGTTAACCGTTCGACCAGATTTTCTAGTTCCCGAACGTTACCGGGCCATTGGTGGTGCCGGAAAATATCGATAATCTCCTCGCTGATGAAATTTTCAGCGACGGTGTTGCCGCATTTCTTCAGGAAGTGTTCCACCAGAAGCGGAATATCGGATGTGCGATCACGTAAAGGTGGTACGTTGATCGGGACGACGTTGAGACGATAATAAAGATCTTCGCGGAAACGGTTTTGCGCGACTTCGACCTCCAGGTTTTTGTGAGTCGCGGTGATCACCCGGACATCTACCTTGATGGACTTGACGGCACCCACCGGTTCCACCATTTTTTCCTGGAGAACACGGAGCATTTTGACTTGGAGTTTCGGACTCATATCGCCGATCTCATCGAGGAACAGAGAACCTCCGCTGGCCAGTTCAAAGCGTCCGACCCGATTATGGGCGGCACCGGTGAATGCCCCGCGGACATGTCCGAAGAGTTCGGACTCCAGAAGGTCTTCGGGGATGGCTCCGCAGTTGACTGCGATGAACGCCTGATCGGCACGGGGGGACAACTGATGCAGTGCTTTGGCGATCAGTTCTTTGCCGGTGCCGCTTTCACCGTGAATCAGCACGGTGGAACTGCTCGCGGCAACCCGTTCGATCATCTTGTACAACTTCAGCATCCTGGGTGATTTGCCAATGATTCCGTACATAATGTCAAGAGGGCATTTTCAGTTAAATTATTTTCGTTAGGCCCCGAAGCGTCTCTGGGCGACGATAACCAATTGCGTCAAAATTCCAACGGCAGAGTACGACAATAATCCGTCATCAACAAGTTGCTTTTTTTCACAGGGTCACATTTTTTTACTTTTCACTCCAACCATTGCTGGATTCCGATGAAGAAAAAACCCTTGGTACGTCGTAAAAATCATAATAAAACAGTAAATTATCCAAAAGACGGGGCGACGGTTCAGGCATGGATCATTTTTTTGGCCAAGCGACTTGCTGCGTCGGGTCTAAGTTTCGAGAATGGCTTGCAAGAACCATACCAGGAAGCCGAATATCTGACCGCCTTCGCGTTTTCCATCTCTCTGGAATTATTGGATTCCTCTCCAAATCTGCGGGCACCGGTCGATGCGTGCGCCAGGATGGAGGCGATTATGGAGCAGCGTATTGTCCGGCGCATTCCCGCCGCTTACATCACGCGGGAGGCATTTTTTGCGGGGCATCGTTTTATGGTGGATCAGCGGGTATTGATTCCCCGTTCGTTGATTGAAAATATTTTTGACGCCGAGGGGGGGTTTGATGCGTGGGTGATGTTGCCTGAGAATCCGATGTTTTTGGATTTATGCACGGGGAGTGGTTGTTTGGCGATTGCGTTGGCCTTGGCCTATCCCAATGCTCGGGTTCACGCGGCGGATGATTCATTGCAGGCTTTGGAGGTTGCGCGGATCAACGTTGAGAGTTTTGGATTGTCTGACCGTGTTACGTTGTTTGAGGCGGATCTTTTTCGGGGGGTGCCGTCGGTTCGGTATGACATGATTGTGACCAATCCTCCTTATGTTTCGCGGACGACCATGGCGTCCCTTCCTGAGGAATATCGGCATGAGCCGACCATGGCTTTGGATGGTGGTGTTACGGGATTGGATTTTGTGGGGCGGATTTTGCGTCAGGCTGGGGATTATCTGACCCCTGGGGGTGTTTTGATTTGTGAGGTTGGGGATGAGGGGGAAGAACAAATCCGGGAGATATGGCCCGATTTTCCGGGGGAGTGGATTTGGTTTCATTTTGGTGGCAGTGGTGTTTTTTGCCTGGAGCGTTCTTTGTTTCCAGAGAATATAATGATTTGAAAAAAAAATTATTAAAAGAAAAAAGGGGTCTGGGGGATTGCCCCCAGGGTTTTGCTTTTGATTTTGTTTTTGCTTTTGACTTTGCTTTTGACTTTGCTTTTCACGCGCCCCTTATCCCGAAGCATTTTTTTTCGCGCTTCTGGTTTTCGCGAAAAAAAATGCGCAGGGCGCGCGCCTTAGCGTGATGTTTTTCGCGGGTTTTGCGAAAAA
>PEAO01000195.1 GCA_002753615.1 Magnetococcales bacterium DCbin2 | reverse complement strand
GTTTTGTTTTCGAATTTAAACGAAACGATTACAAGTAAAAAACGAAGACAAAACTGGAAACTGAGGCTTTTTATTTAGAGTCAACACCCTGGGGGCAATCCCCCAGACCCCTTTTTTCTTTTAATAATTTTATTTAATATCAATATTATAGGGCTTATCGGCATTATGTCTAATCGTTCGCCCATACGGTGTTGTCTGATCAATCCACCCTATTTGGTCAAGGCAGGCAATATCTGGAACCATATTAAAAGCACCATGCCACCTTTGGGATTGTTGTATTTGGCTGCGGTTTTGGAACAAGGGGGGGTGACCGTAGATGTATGGGACTTTCAGGCAGCATCGCTGGATTGGGATGGTATTGAAAAAACCATTGCCGCCCATGGCTATCCTTTTTTTGGCATCACGGGTACGACTCCGGTGATCAACAGCGGCTATCGCATTGCCGGTTTGATCAAAAAATATCATCCCCAGGCCCAGGTTATCTTTGGCGGTGTTCATGTCACGGCTCTGCCCGAGGAGGCCTTGGGACGCACAGAGTGCGATATGGTCATTCGTGGTGAAGGGGAAAAGGCTTTATTGCAATTGGTGCAGGGGAGACCTTTGCATCAGATCGAAGGACTCAGTTTTCGTCATGAAGGGCAGATGGTACACAATCAGCCCAACGGTACGATGGAAAACCTGGACGAGATTCCACCGCCGGCATTTCATAAGTTGGACTTGTCGCGCTATAAGCCCGCAGCGGGGGCCTATAAACGACTTCCGGCCATCAACATGACATCCACCCGAGGTTGTCCGGCGCATTGTACATTTTGTAATTCTGCCAACATTCCACTGCGCCGACGTTCCGCAGAGAAAATATTTGCTGAAATGGCCGTTTTGGTCAACACGTACAAAATTCGGGAAATTCAATTCTACGATGATACGTTTACCGTTTTTCCTTCCAATATAAAAAAACTGTGTCAATTGATTATTGACAATCGGCTGGATGTCACTTGGTCATGTTTTGCGCGTGCCGATTATGTCAGCCTGGATTTGTTGAAGGTGATGAAGAAGGCGGGATGCCACCAGATCATGTACGGCATCGAGTCAGCCAGTGAGGAAATTTTGGCGAATATTCGGAAGAATTGTTCCCGGGAAAAAAGTTTGCAAGCCTTGGCAATGACCAGGGCGGTGGGTATCGATTCTCGTTGCACCTTCATGCTTGGCAATCCCGGCGAGACGATTGAGACCATTGAAGCGACCATACGCTTGGCCATTCAATTGAATCCCGATTTGGCCGTTTTCAATATCACCATGCCGTTTCCGGGGACGCAAATGTTTCAATGGGCCAGGGAAAACGGCTATTTACGCCACGAGAATTGGGACGACTATGATCTTGGTGCCCCGGTGCTGCAACTGCCGACCATCTCTGCGGCAGAGACGGTTGCATGGTACAATCGTGCCTATCGTGCGTTTTATCTGCGTCCTGGGTATGTTTTGTCCAGACTGGGCAAGGTGACATCATGGTCCGATATGGAGGTATTGCTACGCGGAACTGGAAGCCTTCTGGGGTTCGTCCGCAACACGCTGTTTTCCAAACCGTGATACAGACCATCGTACCAAGTTGGTAAAAACGCCCCAGAGACAATACAACGCCATACAATACAGCAGGGGTCTCAAAGGGATGCTGTAGCGCGGATAGGGAGGGACAATCATATGCATCCCTGTCATGAACCCCAGTGCCAGACTCAGCAGTCGCGCCGTAAACAGGGATGGTTCCCGTGTGGTTGGTTGGAATTTCTGTGGTAACCATGGCAGGATGCATCCGATGCCCCCCAAGAAAACAAAGATCCAATGCGTGGCGGCCATGATTTGGTGGGAAAACTGGAACCAGGGCTGTTCAAAATAGGGAGAATGGGTGACCGGATAAACAAAAACATCCCCTTGGCCCTGAATGATACTCCAAGACCACAGCCAAACAGGTTTTTCTAAAATATACCAATGAAGATAACGTCTGGGTTCATGGGTCAGGCGTGTCAGAAATTCTTTGACGATTGCCCCTTTGTTGGCACTGATTTCTTGGAATCTGGGGTCGAATCGGTAGGGATATCCAAATGTTTTTGGATCCGAGTTATACGTGATTTGCGGATAGATTCCCTGAGCCAGGGAGCTGTTCATGGACGAACTATCGCTTGCAGTTCCCAGTGAGATTTTATTTCGCACCATCCACGGGGTCATGACGAGGAAAAATCCCAGGATCAACGCCAGGGATTTTTTTTTCGGGTTGGGGAGGGCTTGGCGTGTTCCAATCAGCCAAACCGCAAAGGGGAAAAAATAAAACCAAATGGGACGCACCATTCCCGCCAGACCAAAAATGATCCCGATGCCAAACCATAGCGGCCACCGGGTTTTTCCCGCCAGTGCCATCACAGAAGCCAAAAGAAGGAAGGTAAACAGGGATTCGGTGAGTAGGTAATGATTCATGGAGATCAAATGGGGACATATGGCGGTCAGAAATGTGGCCAATAGTGCCAATGCCACCGGGAGGAGTGATCGGGCAACGATGAAGGTGAATAGCACCGTCAGCAGACTGATCCACCCCTGTACTTCAAGGACAGGTTTGACAAATGTTTTGTCGGGTAGGAGGGCGATGAATGGGATGAGGAACAGGGGGTAGCCCGGTGTGCGAAGTCCATCGGAAACGGGGGGAACGCCAGACAGGATGGAAGGGTCTTTGGAATACACGCCGTGATGGAGCATGTTGTAGGCATAATTGAAATAATGCCAAGCGTCCGGGCCGAAGGGCTGTGGGATATGGGTTTGTGCGATATCCGTCAGCCGCATCCATCCTCCAAGGGCCAAAATGGCGATTAGGACGGCCCATACGGGAGACCGGGATTTGAGAGCATTCAAGTTGGATGTGAGCGGGTTGGCCATGATCACCGTTTCGGCGATTGATTACGGATGGATTAACATAAACGGCGGCTCTGGACACAATCCATTTAATACATTACCTAATTTTTGGTGATCATTGGAGGCGTGCTTCCATTTTTTCCCAGGGCAATCGCATTTGAAATTGGCACGTCCAAATGCCTCGGAAAAGATAAATTATTAAAATAAAAAAGGGGTCTGGGGGATTGCCCCCAGGGTTTTGATTTTTCTTTTGACTTTGCTTTTCCACGCGCCCCTTCTCCCGAAGCATTTT
>PEAO01000009.1:8004-44540 GCA_002753615.1 Magnetococcales bacterium DCbin2 | reverse complement strand
CCCAGACCCCTTTTTTCTTTTAATAATTTATTCTTTCCGAGGCATTTGGACGTGCCAATTTCAAATGCGATTGCCCTGATTCCACAGTCATTTATTCTTTAGAAAGTTTGGCAAATCTGATACGCTTGCGCCACCATGAAATCTTATAAAATCTCCTCTCTGCTCCTCGCTCTGTCCCTGGGCCTCTCCGCAGCCGCCCGGGCCGAACTGACCGTCGGCGATAAGTTTGGTGCCTGGAGCTTCTCCTGTACCGCCATCGGCGTCGATAAAACCCGCTGCGGCCTTGCGCAAGTGATCACCTCGCCCAATACCGGAAAAAATATCGTCAAGGTGATCTTTGGTCAGTTCGGTAAAAACGGCGAACCCGCCCTCATCATCCATACCCCGATCAATATTTTCCTCGATACCAGCGTCCTCGTGAGAGTGGATCAGGGGAAACAACTCAAAATGAGTATGCAACGCTGCCGACCCGAAGGATGTATCGCCGCACTCCACGCCAAACCCGATTTCCTGAAAGAACTTGCCACCGGAACCGCCCTCAAAGTCGGTTTTGTCCTTTGGGATAAACAGAAAATCCCAGTCGTCATCCCCGTCCCCCTCAACGGCATCGCCATCGGCATGGATAAACTGAAAAAAGAATCCATCCCCACCTTCCCCAAAGAAGGGGAAGAGACCGATCTCATGCTCTAAAAATTTGAGAAAAAAATATTCTGTTTTTTTTTCATCCATCAACCACCTTGATAATGGATCAAACATCCGCTACGAATAAGGGGTTCATAATTCTTGGATATGGGGAAACAAGATGATGAAAATTTTAACCATTGCGGCGGTGCTGGGGTTGGCGGGCCTGGGTTATGCCGCAGAAGGGGGGATGCGCCTCTCTTCCAGCGCGTTCAGCCATGGGGGGGCGATTCCCAAGGTATACACCTGTGAGGGGGAAGATCGTTCGCCTCCGCTGACGTGGCACGGGGTTCCCCAGGGGAGTCGCAGCTTGGTGTTGATCGTGGACGATCCCGATGTTCCCGACCCGAAAGCACCACAGCGGGTTTGGGTCCATTGGGTGTTGTATGATCTGCCGCCCCGGGATGGGGAACTGGCTGCGGGGGGTGCCAGTGCCGGTTTGCCCCAGGGAACCCAAGGGGGGCTAAACGATTGGGAACGGACCGGATATGGCGGCCCATGCCCCCCCATAGGACGCCACCGTTATTTTCACAAGCTCTATGCCTTGGACACCACCCTTGCGACGATACCACACGCCGATAAAGCAACACTGCTCAAGGCGATGACCGGCCACATACTGGCGGACACAGAACTGGTGGGAACCTACCAAAAGGGTCAATAATCACGGGGGGGGTCTCCATGAATGCGCACAAGGAGGCCCTCCTGGCGTCAGCCAACTCCTCGACGCAGACTGTCCGGGGGTATCTGGGAGATTTCCCCCAGAGTTCTTAATCTTTGTTTAAATTCAAGAGCAGATTCAAAAACGGAGAATGGAACTTCTTATTTAGAATCAAAACCCTGGGGAAAGAATTCCCCAGACCCCTTCTTTCTTTTCAAAAGTTTTTTAGAAGTAAACTGAACGGTTACGCAAGCATAAAATAATTATTTCTGACTGACAATCTGGCCAACATACTCGTTGAATTGTTCGCTGATCTCGTAAACCCGTAATTGCATCACGTTGTCATCATTCTGATCAAATCCCGGACCCACGGAAAATTTAAAAAATCCCTTTCCCTGGAGCCACGTCATATTATCCTCAACCTGAAAAAAAGTACTCTTCCGAATTTGACAGGTGAATGAGCCACGATCCCCTTTTACCCCCAAAATCTTGCGCCATAAAAAGGTTGTGTGATCCCGGATCTCCCGAATATTGATTAAAATATCCCGTAACGCCTTCGCCTTTTCATCCGGCGTCGCAACCTTGGGTTTGGACTTGACCGTTTGCGGGGCCAATGCCGCCACCCAGTCCTCGTCCAAAACCTCCTCCAAGCGACGCTGCATCTCCGTTCCCGGTTTGAAGGCGGTCACCTGCTTGGCGGGGATAACAATCGCCTCCCCCGTCGTCAAACTCCGCCCCTTACGCGGAAGGCGACGCTTGAGACTGAATTGCCCAAATCCACGCAAACGAACCGATCCGCCCCCCTCCAACCCCTTAATGATCCCCTCAAGGGCAGCATCGATGATCTCGGCAACATGCTGTGTCGGCAACCCACGCTCCTGGGCAATGGTGCGGACAAGATCGGTTTTCGTCATGGCAAACACATCCCTCCAGGCAAGGGAAAAATACGCACATGGGGTACCTATCCATGTTCGCTCAGTTGGCAATGTGCGTCGTGCGCATCTCCCGAATCACCGTCACCTTGATCTGACCCGGATAGGTCATCTCATTCTCAACCTTGGTCGCAATATCCCGCGCCAACATCATCGACCCCTCATCGTTCACCTTGTCATACTGCACAATCACCCGAACCTCACGCCCCGCCTGAATCGCAAACGCCTTCTCCACACCATGGAAACCCGTCGCAATCTCCTCCAATTGCTCCAAACGCTTTAGGTAAGTCTCCACATTCTCCCGCCGCGCCCCAGGCCGCGCCGCCGATAACGCATCCGCTGAGTTGGTCAACGGCCCATACACAGAATTCGGCTCGATGTCAAAATGATGCGACCAAATGGCATTGACAATGATCGGCTTCTCCCGATACTTCTTGGCCAACTGCCCACCAATCACCGCATGAGAACCCTGCATGTCATGATCCACCGCCTTGCCAATGTCATGCAACAATCCACACCGACGCGCAATGCTCCCACTCAACCCCAACTCATCCGCCATCGCCCCACACAACAACGCAACCTCCACCGAATGCGATAAAACATTCTGCGTGTACGAAGTGCGAAACTTCAACGTCCCCAATAACTTGATAATCTCTGGATGCACATCCGTCAGCCCAACGTCAAAAACCGCCTTCTCCCCCGCTTCCTTGATCTCATTCTGAACATTCAAGGTCGCCTTCTTCACAACACTCTCAATCCGCGCCGGATGAATCCGACCATCACTGATCAACTCTTCCAACGCCTGCCGCGCAACCTGCCGACGGACCGGATTAAACCCCGAAATCACCACCGCTTCCGGTGTATCGTCAATGATCAAATCACATCCCGTCGCCGTCTCCAACGCCCGGATGTTGCGCCCCTCACGGCCAATGATCCGCCCCTTCATCTCCTCCGACGGCAAGGCAACCACCGAAACCGTCTGTTCCGACACATACTCCCCCGCCAACCGCTGAATCGAAGTCGCTATCGTCTCCCGTGCCTTGCGATCCGCACTTTCCCGCGCCTCCGCCTCCAATTGCTTAAACAACCGCCCCGACGCATTCCGCGCATCCTCCTCAAAACGGGCCATCAAATGCGCACGCGCCGCATCCCCACTCATCCCCGCAACTTCCTCCAAACGCGCCTCCGCCTGAAGCACCAACGCCTCATGTTGCCGCATCTTCTCCTGAGCCGATTGCCCCAACTCCTCAATCTGCTTGCGCCGCCGCTCGTGTTCCCGCTCCCGCTGATCCAGTTGATCAAATTTGCGATCCAACTGCTCCTCGCGCTTGTCCATCCGACTCTTCTGCTTACCCAACTCCTCTTCAACAACCTGATACTTCCCCTTGATCTCCTCCTCAATCTTCAACCGCGATGCCTTGTTGCGTAACTCAATTTCCCCAGCGATATGGGCGGTTTTTTCCTCGGCTGCTTTAATCAGCAGTTCTGCTTTTTCTTCCCTTTGGCGAAGCACCTGTTGCACGGCACGCTGCCGGAAAAAAACAATTGCAAAGGAAATGGCCGCCCCCAATACCAAGCCTGCCAAAAGGGCGGAAATGTTCATAAGCCTTCGTTCTCCAAACCACTGGCGTCCCCAAGTCTCCTGGCCGTCGCGGTCGTCATAAGGTTGATCTCACCCAACTGCCCAAAGCAGCGGGCCATCACTCAAAATAAGGGGGGTCATGCAAAACATGTCCCCCCCCCCTCCGTAATCACATAATGAAGTCTACAATCGTGCGGCTCGGCAGGGATCTCCGCCACCTCTTGGCATCCATACGCCAGCCCCACCAAACACGGCTTTCCCCCGGGTGCCCCCGCTAAATAACGGTCAAAATAACCACCACCATATCCAATCCGTCCCCCCCGCCGGTCAAACCCAACCAAAGGGACAAAAATCACATCCAAGTCATCCCGTGCCACCGTATCCGCAATCTCACCCGTCCAACAGGGTTGCATGATCCCAAAAGGCCCCACTGCCATCCCCCGTTCCGGTCCCCATTCCACAAAAACCATCCCCTTCTCCCCGGCACCCGTCACCGGCAGAGCCACTTTTTTACCCAGCGAAACCGCATGTCGCATCAAAGATTCTGGATCGACTTCATGGTCAGCCGCATGGTAAACACCGACGACACTGGCTCGAACATACACCGCAAGCCCCACAGCCAGCCGACAAACCATACCACTCAACCGCGCAACCTCCGCCAGAGGCATAGCACGACGGCGTGTACGCAACATTCTTCGCAACGCTTCCTTGCTCGGTTGCACCTGATCAAAATCCCCCCACATGTGCCGTTAAACGTGCTCCTCTGAACCCTCAGTGTAAGGTGGGGTCCTGATAACCGCTTCCGGTCTGCCAAAAGGGCGGACGCTCCACGGACAGCGCAGGTCCCCTGGGCTCGTAAGTTATCGGCTCAGAAGGAAGTCTGTCCTATCGAACACCGCAGGGGGATTCATCACTCCTCTGCCAACAGTTTGTCACTCTCGGCAATCATCCGGGCAAGAATGCCCTCGACACGACTCGTCTCTACGCGCCGAGCCTCGCCAACATCCTTGCTGGCCCTCTCCTGAATCAACGAATCGGCAATCTGCATGGCCGCCATGATGGCCACCCTATGACCCGGCTGGTTCCCAAAACTACGCGATGTCTGCGACAAAACACCATCCACGTATTCGGCAACACGCTGCAAGTGTCCGTCCTCGGCATTGGCCCGCATTTTGAAAACTTGGCCATGCACACGCACTTCCACAATATCCGACATGGCCCTCACCAATGCAACCGTTGTCCCTAGTGCGTGTTCTCAAATTGTTGAACCCGCGCCAACAGGGATTCCATCCGCCCTGCCAACTGGTCACGCTCGTGAACCAGTTCCGCAACCCTTTGGTTCGCTTCCTGATACCGCGATTCAAACGTACCCGACTTCTCTTCCCGCTCGCGCAACTGCTCCTGGAGAAACGCATTTTCATCCCGAAGCCGACCAATGAGATCCATCATCCTCCCCCAACGAATCTCCAGTTGGCCGATCAAATTTTCCAAATGACTTTGACCTGCATTACCGTGCTGCCCTTCACTCCCCCCCTGCGGGGTTGCTGCATTCGTGCCATGATCGTCCATGAGTAGCCGCTCCAATTCATTCAGATGGTTAAAAACTCGGTCCCTTTCAGTTTATGAAAGTCAGAAGGAAACTTCAACCCCAGTCCTTCACACCACCATGAATTATCTTCTCCAAAGACCCATCATCCTTGACGCAACCAATGATCCACCCCATTGGCCGCCTTCCGACCACCCGCAATCGCCTTAAGAACAAGAGACTGTCCCGTCGCCATGTCCCCCGCCGCAAAAACACCTTCCTGACTGGTCATTTGCTTGCCATCCACGGCGATATTCCCCCGTGCATCCAATGCCAGCCCGGCCAAAAGCTCCGATTTTTCAGGATGTAAAAACCCCATGGCCAAAAGAACAAGGTCCGCCTTCAATGTAAACCGGCTATCTGGTAGCTCCTTACACGTCATCGGTCCCCCTTCCTCCCGCTGCTCCCACAAAAGACGGACACAATCCAATTTCTGCACCCGGCCATCCACCCCCGTGAACCCCTTGCTCTGAATGCTCCACATCCGGTTACACCCCTCACGATGCGATGATGAGGTCCGCAACATGTTGGGCCACAAAGGCCATGGCGTCTCCAAAGAACGTCGATCAGGAGGCTTGGGCAACAGTTCAATCTGGGTGACACTCAACGCCCCATGGCGAATGGAAGTCCCCACACAGTCAGAACCCGTATCCCCACCACCAACGACCACGACATGCTTCCCCTGAGCCAAAATCTCACCCTGGGGCGGCACGACGCGACCGGCAACCCGGCGATTTTGCTGCGTCAAAAAATCCATGGCAAAATGGATGCCCCCCAATTCCCGTCCCGGAATGGGCAAATCACGGGGAATCTCCGAACCGCCACACAGCACGATGGCATCAAATTCACGGCGTAACTGCTCCATGGTCACATCCCGACCTGCACGCACCCCCGTCCGAATCACCACCCCCTCGGTCCGCAACTGCTCCAGGCGACGATCAATCACCGTCTTTTCCAACTTGAAATCGGGGATGCCAAAACGGAGCAACCCACCCGGCTGCTCATTCTTCTCCAACACTTCCACTTCATGGCCCATACGGACCAACTGCTGTGCCGCCGCCAACCCCGCAGGACCCGACCCGATCACCACCACCCGCTTGCCCGTTTTCTTCCGGGCAGGCTGGGGGACGATCAATCCTTGCCGCCACCCCTCTTCCGCAATCGTCCGCTCAATCTCCCGGATGGTCACCGGCTCACGGTTGATCCCCACCACACAGGAACTTTCGCACGGGGCCGGACACACACGACCAGTAAATTCGGGAAAATTATTGGTACGATGCAGCGTCTCCACCGCATACGACCAGTTCCCCCGATAAACCCAATCATTCCACTGCGGAATGATATTGTTGAGGGAACACCCCGAGTGACAAAACGGAACGCCACAATCCATACAGCGTGAGGCCTGTTCCCGAAGCTTCTCCACGGGAAACGGTTGATACAGTTCCTTGTAATCGCGGATACGCTCACTCACGTCCCGCTCCTCAGGAACCTCCCGGCCAGTCTCCATAAAACCCGTTGCTTTACCCATGACCAACGGCCTCCTTTTTTTTCATTTCCTCAAGCACCCTTCGGTATTCATGGGGTATGACCTTGATAAATTGCCCAACCGCACCCGGCCAATCGCCCAAAAGACGCGCCGCCAAACGACTGGATGTATACCGTAAATGTTTCTCCACCAGGGACTTCAGTATCTCGGCATCTTCGGCTTCTAATTTTTCCAAGGCGACCATCGAAGCGTTACACAAGGTTTTAAACTGGTCTTCACTGTCCAGGACATAAGCGACACCACCGCTCATTCCTGCGGCAAAATTGCGTCCCGTTTTGCCCAAAACCACGACGATGCCACCCGTCATGTATTCACAACCGTGATCACCCAACCCTTCCACCACCGCCACCGCACCCGAATTACGCACCGCAAACCGCTCGCCCACCACCCCGCTGAAATAGGCTTCGCCTCCCGTAGCCCCATAAAGGATGGTATTGCCAGCCAAAATGTTTTCATCAGGAACCAAACGCGAATTGGGATGAAAGCGGATGCTGATCCGCCCCCCCGACATCCCCTTGCCGACATAATCATTCGCCGAACCTTCAATGCTCAAAGAAACCCCTTTGACATTGAACGCCCCAAAACTTTGACCCGCCACCCCGCGAAACTGAATGTTGATGGTATCGTCCGGCAAGCCATCGCCACCAAACCGCTTGGAAATCTCCCCCCCCAACATGGCACCCACCGTGCGGTCGGTATTGCGAATGGGGAGACGTATCTCAAGAGGTTGGCCCGTATCAAACGCACGATAAGCCAGATCCACCAGTTTGTGATCCAACACCTTGTCGATGCCATGGTCTTGATCCTGAACCTTGCGCACCGCAATGTTGGAAGGGACATCGGGTCGTTTTAAAATGGCGGAAAAGTCCAGTCCTTTGGCTTTCCAATGGTCGATGGCGCGATTCGACTGAATCCGATCCACCCGACCAATCATGTCGTCCAAACGTTTGAACCCCATTTCCGACATGATTTCGCGCAGTTCATTGGCAACAAAGAAGAAATAGTTGACGATGTACTCCGGTTTCCCGGTAAATTTCCGGCGCAACTCCAACTCCTGAGTGGCAATCCCAACCGGGCACGTCCCCAAATGACATTTGCGCATCATGATGCACCCCTCGACCACCAGCGGCGCGGTGGAAAATCCATACTCCTCCGCCCCCAGCAACGCCGCCACCGCCACATCTCGCCCGGTACGCAACTGCCCGTCAACCTGGAGCCGAATCCGCCCCCGCAAATCGTTGAGAACCAAGGTTTGCTGGGTTTCCGACAACCAAGGGGTTCACGGAATCCCCGCATGTTTGATGGAACTTAAAGGGCTGGCCCCCGTGCCACCATCCCCCCCGGAGATGAGAATCATGTCGGAATGCGCCTTCGACACCCCGGCGGCGACCGTACCAACCCCCACTTCTGCAACCAACTTGACCGAAACCCGCGCCGCAGGATTGACGTTCTTCAAGTCAAAGATCAATTGCGCCAAGTCTTCGATGGAATAAATATCGTGATGGGGCGGCGGCGAAATCAGCGTCACACCCGGCGTGGTATTGCGCACCTTGGCGATGACTTCGTTGACCTTGTACCCGGGAAGCTGTCCCCCCTCTCCCGGTTTGGCCCCCTGGGCAACCTTGATTTGCATCTCATTGCTGTTGACCAGATAGTGGCTGCTCACCCCAAACCGCCCCGAAGCGACCTGTTTGATGGCACTCCGTGCCATATCGCCGTTGGGACGGGGTTGAAAACGCTCAGGATCTTCCCCCCCTTCACCGGTGTTGGACTGACCACCAATACGATTCATAGCGATGGCAAGGGTTTCGTGGGCCTCTTTGGAAATCGAACCATAGGACATCGCCCCGGTCACAAACCGCTTGACGATCTCCGAAGCGGGTTCCACCTCATGCAACGGGACCGGCGCATGGGCTTTTTTCAAGATAAACAACCCCCGAAGGGTACACAAAGACTCCGCCTGCTCATCGATCAAGCGGGAGAATTCCTTGAAAATCCGGTAATCATTCTGACGTGTGGCATGTTGCAACTTGGTCAGGGTTTCCGGGTTCCAAAGATGCCGCTCCCCCCCTTGGCGATATTTATATTCGCCCCCAATGTCTAATGCCATTGTCGGCAGCATCGAAGAAACATCGGCACCATAAGCCTCATCATGACGCCGAATCGCCTCCTGGGCAATCTGCTCCAAGGTCAGCCCCTGGATACGGGAAACGGTTCCGGTAAAATACCGTTCGACCACATGGTGATCCAAACCGATGGCTTCAAAAATCTGGGCACCGCAATAACTGAACATGGTGGAGATACCCATTTTTGAAAAAACCTTCAGCATCCCCTTGTTGATCGCCTTGACATAGTTATAGTGGACCGTCTTGACCGGCAGATCTCCAAAATAAAGCTTGCGTTCACACAGATCCGCCAAGGTTTCAAAAGCGAGGTAAGGGTTGATGGCATTGGCCCCATACCCCGCCAATAACGCAAAATGGGTGACCTCACGCACCTCCGCCGACTCCACAATGATGCTGGCGCGGTTGCGATCCCCCGACCGGATCAAGTTGTGATGCACCGCCGAAGTGGCCAACAAAATAGGGATAGACAACCGATCCGGCCCCACACCACGATCACTCAGGATGATCAGGTTCACCCCCTGGGTCAACGCCTGGGAAATCTGATTGAACAGGGCCGATAGGGCTTGACGCATCCCACCAGCCCCATCGTTTTTGGAAAACAGCGTGGAAAAGGTCGCTGCCAAAAGCCCTTTGACCTTGACGGCGCGAATTTTTTCCAGATCCGCATTGGTGAGGACGGGCTGGTTCAGGGCAATCCGATTCACATGTCCAGGAAGTGCCTCCAGAAGATTACCCACCGGACCCAACTGCATGTTGAGGCTCATGACCAACTCTTCCCGGATCGGATCGATGGCGGGATTGGTCACCTGCGCGAACAACTGCTTGAAATAACCAAACAATGACCGCGAACGATCCGAAAGGACCGCCAACGCGGCATCATTGCCCATGGATCCCGTCGGTTCCTCACCATTGAGTCCCATGGGGACCATGATGACCCCGATATCCTCCTCGGTATACCCGTTGGCAACCTGACGCAAACGCAACGGTTGGGCCTCTAAAACCTCTTTTTCTCCCGGGACCATGTTTTCCAACCGCAACAACCCATCCTCAACCCACTTGCGATAGGGTTTGGCCCCGATAATCTCCGCTTTGATTTCCTGGTCATCGATGATACACCCTTTCTCCAGATCGATGACAAACATCCGCCCCGGCTGCAAACGCCAACTGTACAACTCCTCTTCCGGCGGAATGTTGACCGTACCCGCCTCGGAAGCCATCACGCACAAACCGCTTTTGGTGACCATGTAGCGCGCCGGTCTGAGTCCATTGCGATCCAAAGTCGCACCGATATAGCGACCATCGGCAAACGCGACCGCCGCCGGACCATCCCAAGGTTCCATGATGGAAGCGTTGTATTCATAGAAGGCACGACGGTCGGGATCCATATGCTTGTGATTTTCCCAGGCTTCGGGAATCATCATCATCATGGCATGGGGGAGAGAACGCCCGCTGATGGTCAAAAACTCCACCGCCCGATCAAAGGAGGCGGAATCAGAAATTCCTTCTGGAACAATGGGAAATAATTTATTGATATCCGCACCAAAAAGATCGGACCTCAAGGAGGCTTCCCGCGCCCGCATCCAGTTGATGTTACCACGCAGGGTATTGATTTCTCCATTATGGCAGATCATCCGAAACGGATGCGCCAGATGCCATGTGGGAAAGGTATTGGTAGAATAGCGTTGATGCACCATGGAAAACGCAGTCACCATGGAGGGATCCCTGAGATCGGGGAAATAATCGCCCAATTGATCGGCGAGGAACATCCCCTTGTAGACCAATGTTCGCGTAGACAGGCTGCAAATATGGAACGCCTTCATTTCCCCCGAACCGTAACCCATGATGAGTTTTTCGATACGACGGCGGATGATGAAAAGTTTTCGCTCCAACCACATGGGATCGGCATCGTCGGGGCGATTGCGAACCCCCACGACAAGCTGGCGCACGGCAGGTTCGGAAGCCTTGGCGGTATAGCCGATGCGGGCATCCACACTGACCGGGACTTCCCGCCATCCCAGAAACATCTGCCCTTCTTCGGAAACCGTATTTTCCACCAACCGACAGCAGGATTCCTTGAGTGCCGCATCTGCGGGAAGAAACACGGTACCGATGCCATAATCGCCAAAATCGGGGAGGTCGATTCCCTGTTCCTTGCACTCTTTACGCATGAAGGTGTCGGGCATTTGGATCATGATGCCCGCACCGTCACCGGTCAGGGGGTCCGATCCAACGGCACCCCGATGGGTCATGTTGATCAGAATCTCAAGACCGGTCTTGATGATGTCATGAGATTTTTTGCCATTGATCTGGGCCACGAAGCCAATACCACAAGCATCGTGTTCAAACCTGGGATCGTAGAGGCCGGTTTTTTGGGGATATCCGGGATATTTCATTACTGCGTCCTAAGCAAATAAAGATGGAATAAACGTCCTAAACACGATCTGACCGACGCACTATACCCGCTATTCCCCCCGCTCACAACGGTGATAGGCCAGGGCCATTGCATTTGAAGTCCCTTGACAGCCAAAAGTGCAAGACTCAATTTTTTTATTTCGGCACGAAGGGAACGGATATGTCCCCAGATTAGTGGTGTCCCCAGATTGACGAATTCCGAAAGAGACTTACCAAGGATGCGGTTGGAACTCCGGTTCATTGGCCATACGCACAGTATCACCCGACTGCACGATAACAAATAGCCCTTTGTTCATGGCGAAGCGGTCGGCATGTTCTCCAATGACAATTCCTGCCACGGCACCAAAGACACGCTTATTGGCATATTCCGGGAAAAAATCCTTGAACTCTGCCAAGCGGATAAGGTGGTCCCTTACGTCCTCAACGGTCAGGGCACTCTTGACTTCCACCAGCACGACGGCATCGGTATTCACCACAAAAACATCGATTTCCATGTGGCGACCGCCGGGCAGTTTCGCTTTCATCTGACGGCTGACCTTATGAACCGGGATACCTCTTTCGGCAAAAAGAGTCTCGCAGGCTGGAGCGACCAACCCTTCCACGAAATCTCCCCAACGACTACCCAGGCTGCCAACTTTTCTGGAGACCTCCTTGACGACGCGATCCGTCTCCCGCATCTGTGCAGTGGTCTCCTGCACCTGTGCAGTAGTCTCCTGGACTTTGAGAGATGTTTCCTTGAGTACCCGATCCATTTCCGCGCTTCGCTCCTTGAGTATCCGATCCGTCTCCGCGCTTCGCTCCTTGAGTATCCGATCCGTCTCCGCGCTTCGCTCCCGGAATTTACGATCCGTCTCCACGCTTTGCTCCCGGAATTTACGATCCGTCTCCGCGCTTTGCTCCCGGAACTGGCGGCTTGTTTCTTCAAAGAGTCTCCAGATATCATCAACTGTCATCGTACTCGGCATAATGGCGTTCCAAGATCAAGAGGGTCTGGATAATCTTGAACCAGTTTACCCTCCTTTTTCACGACAAGGAAACAAAAAGGGAAGCGTATGGCGCAGGGGATTTTTATTTCCTTTTTTTAGACCACAACCCAACTCATTCCTAAATTGGTGTAGACAGTGGTATCATTTTTTTGCTGACCACCCAAGGAAAACAGTACAGTGTCCCCAAATTGCAAGGTCCAGATTGCAATAGGAGAATGGATGTACTGTCCCCGGATTCCTCTGTACTCATTTTCCTCCTCCTTATGTTGAATTTAGGAGAGGCAATGGTAGCCTAGCCAACTGTCGCATTTTTGGGGTCCACCATGCGTTCCATGATCCGTGACGTAAAAAAACGTATTACCTTCATGGAAAGGATTGATTCACGTTAACCAATCACGTATGCTGCTTTGCAACATAGCTCTTTTTTGGACGGGTCATATCCCCAGGTCACTTGGGCGAAACGGGAGAATCGTTATGGTATTGCGCCTCGCAAAGCGTCTGTCGAATACATATTTTTCCTTTCGGAATTCGGTATCCAGTGCCCAAAGAATCACCCACAACACCATGGAAAAGGTGGCCAATCTTACTTTGGAAACATCGTCAGACATTTTGACGGAAGGTTTGAGCCAGTTGGACCTGATGAAACGGGTGATGACGATTCCCGATATTTTTGCCATCCACTCATCGCTTTGGTCTTCCGTGGGGGAATCGTGCATAGACCATCTGCAATTATCCATGGAAGAGGTCATCGAAGCTCAGATCCGGCTCAATAATCTTGTAGGCCACAGCCTCAAGGAATTCTCCCCCATGCTGCAAACCTCAAAGGGTGGGTCCAGCGCATCACAATAAAACCATCCCCTGGTCAAACAACCCCAGGGGATGACAAAGCATATTCACTCCACAACGATTTCCGGGAACGTCGGTCGCTCGAACCCCATGGTGGCGATGATTGCCGCGATACGCGCGGCGATTTCGCGATATTTTTGGGTTTGGGGGCTGTCTGGGTGGGCAATCATGATGGGTATTCCAGCATCGGCATCGGCACGAATGGCCCCATCCAACGGAATATCTCCCAGAAATTCCAAACCGTAGTCAGCAGCCTGCTTGCGCGCACCGCCGTGCGAGAAAATTTCCGCCCGGTGTCCACAACTGGGACACAGAAAATAGGACATATTTTCAATGATACCCAGAATCGGGGCATCCACCTTGCGGAACATGTTGATACCCCGCTTGACATCGGCCAGAGCGACATCCTGAGGGGTGGAGACGATGACAACGCCGGTGATCGGCACCTTCTGGGTCAGCGTCAACTGCGCATCCCCCGTCCCCGGCGGGAGATCGACAACCAAGTAATCCAACTCACCCCAATCCACATCCCGCAGCAATTGTTCCACCGCCATGCCGACCATGGGACCGCGCCAGACCACCGGAGTATCTTCGTCCATGAAAAACCCCATGGACATCACCTTGAGTCCAAAGGCTTCCGCTGGGGGGATCCGTTTCCCCTCTTCGGCTTGCGGCTTGTTTTCAACGTTGAGCATTTTGGGTAAACTGGGGCCGTAAATATCGGCGTCAAGGATACCGGTCCGCGCCCCGGTCTGCGCCAACGCCAGAGCCAGATTGACCGCAGTGGTCGATTTGCCGACCCCCCCTTTCCCCGAAGCGATGGCGATGACATTTTTTACCAAAGGGATAAAATTCTCCGCTGCCCGACGCGGCGATGCGCGAACTTTCGAGGTCATCTCGATATCAACACCCTGCACATTTTCCACTTCCATAACCGCATCGAGGGCCTGTCTGCGCAATTGCTCCTTGGCTGGGCACGCGGGAGTGGTCAACTCAACCTTGAAGGAAACCTGACCATTCTCGATGTGAAGATCTTTCACAAACCCCAACGTGACAATATCGCGTTGTAAATCGGGATCGATCACTTTTTTCAGGGCATCAAGAACTTGCACTTGTGTCACAACAGCCATCAGGATCTCCTCTCTTATAAGGAACTGCGAACGATAAACACATCTACCCAACCAAGAATATCGTCATTGTCCCCAGTGTCAAGGTCGGTTCCTCGCTCATATTCCCATATGCTGTTTTTACGATATCTTTATGCAACAGACGAATAAAAAAAGGAAACTTGCGAAGATTTTGTCTTGCCGTTCCGATGGGAGATGGGTTAAAAGTTGGAACCATACGCATGTGATGGTGTTCAGGTCATGTGACCCTTTGTTCGTTATTTGTGAAGCGTCAGAGATAGAGTCCCAATGCGATGATCGATTTCGTTCTTATTCTCGTTAGCACCATATTCGTCAACAACTTTGTATTGACGAAGTTTTTGGGGATATGCCCCTTCCTGGGGGTCTCCAAAAAGGTTGAAACGGCCCTCGGCATGACCTATGCGGTGGTGTTTGTCATGACCCTCGCCTCCGGTATTTCCTGGGTAGCCGAAAAGGCGGTTCTCGAACCCCTGGGGATCGAATATCTGCGAACCATCTGTTTTATTCTCATCATCGCCGCTCTGGTTCAGTTTATCGAGATGGTCATCCATAAAACCAGCCCCGTTTTGTACGCCGCTTTGGGAATCTTTCTCCCCCTCATCACTACCAATTGCTGCGTCCTCGGGGTCGCAATCCTGAATATCCAAAAGGAACATACCTTCCTGCAAGCCTCGACCTACGGTGCCGGGGCCGGTATTGGGTTTGGCATGGTGCTGATCCTGTTTGCCGGTATGCGCGAGCGGATTGACCTTTCGGATGTCCCGGCGTTGCTGAAAGGGTCACCGATTTCCTTGATCAGTGCCGGCCTGTTGTCGTTGGCCTTCATGGGATTCAGCGGTATCGTCAAGTAAGTCAAAGAGATAATGGTTCATTGCGACACCTTTTCGGGTTCGTGCGTGAAGGAGACCTAAATGATCGAAGCGGTGTTGAGCATGGGTGGTTTGGCACTGGCCGCTGGCCTGGGCCTGGGTCTTGCTGCCAAAAAATTCCATGTAGAAGGCGATCCGAGAGTGGATAATCTGACCGCTCTTCTCCCTGCCACCAATTGCGGCAATTGCGGTTTCCCTGGGTGTCGCCCCTATGCCGAGGCCATCATCACCGAGGAAGTTTCCAACATTGGCCTATGCGCACCCGGCGGTGTCGAGACCATGGAAAAAATCGCCTCCATGCTGGGGGTGGAACCGGTGGAGATGGAGGTCGATACCGGACCCAAGGTGGCCTATGTGCGCGAAGAAGATTGCATTGGTTGCACCGCCTGCATCAAGGCGTGTCCGGTAGACGCCATTGTCGGTGCCAACAAACAATCGCACACCGTCATCGCGGAGATGTGTACCGCATGTAAAGCCTGTATCGAGCCGTGTCCGGTCGATTGCATCGATATGATCCCTGTACCGGTCACCCTGTACTCGTGGACATGGAATAAACCGGGAGATCATGGGGCTGTTCATTGATTTTTGCGGTGTTGGACGGTTTGGCTTGTTGTGTCACCACGCTGTTTACGAAACGAATGGGGCCACGAGGATGGGGATTGTCGCTTCTGTCTTAAAAAAATTTCACGGTGGCGTGCATCCCACCGGGCATAAAGAACTCACAGAGCATTGTGCCATTGAGCCGATGCCCATGCCCAAACAGTTGATCGTTCCACTCCATCAGCACCTGGGTGCCCCCAGCGTTCCGGCGGTCAAGGTGGGCGATAAGGTGTTCAAAGGGGATCTCCTCGGCACATCGGGGGGATTCGTCTCTGCGACCATTCATGCCCCAACCTCCGGCACCATCCAAGCCATCCAAGAACACCCGGTAGGGCATCCTTCCGGTCTCACCATGCTGTGTGTCGTCATCACACCCGATGGTGCGGATCAATGGAATCCGGGGCTTCAAGGGACAACCGACCCCGCCACCTTGGATCCGTCCGCCATCCGTGATCGGATCAAGGGGGCCGGTATCGTGGGCCTGGGTGGAGCGACCTTCCCAAGTTTTATTAAGCTTTCGCCCCCCCGCGACAAGGTTGTGGATCTGCTGTTGATCAATGCTGTGGAGTGCGAACCCTACCTGACCTGCGATGCCCGTCTGATGGAGGAACGTCCCCAGGATGTGATCGCGGGGATTCGTATCATGCTCCATGCCCTGCAAACCAAACAGTGTGTCATCGGCATTGAAGCCAACAAACCCAAAGCCATCGCCGCTATGGAAAAGGCGGTGGCTGGGCAATCCGATATTCGCGTCGTTTCCCTGCCGGTCATGTATCCGCAAGGATCGGAGAAGCAGTTGATCGAGGTCGTCACCGGTCGCCAAGTCCCTTCCAAAGGGTTGCCTGTGGACGTGGGTGTTATCGTACACAATGTTGCCACCGCCGTGGCCATCCGCGATACCATTGAGCTGGGTCGCCCCCTGGTTTCCCGAATTGTGACCGTCACGGGCGGCGGAATTACCCGGCCCGCCAACGTGGAGGTCTTGATCGGAACCCTCGTCGATGATGTCATCCGCCATTGTGGTGGACTTAAATCCAATACCAAGAAGGTTATCATGGGGGGGCCGATGATGGGCTTGGCCCTGCATCAGACCGACATTCCCGTTGTCAAAGGGACTTCGGGGATTTTGGCCCTGACACCGGAGGAATCCTCTGGAAAGACGGAGCATCCCTGCATCCGTTGTGGGAGTTGCGTCAACGCCTGCCCCATCCAGTTGGTCCCCTGCACTATGGCGTGGTTTGCCAAGACCGACCAGATTGACCAACTGCCTAAGGTCGATCTGTTTGACTGCATTGAGTGCGGATCCTGTGCCTATGTGTGTCCCGCCAATATTCCCCTGGTCCACTATTTCCGCTATGGCAAGCTGGCATTACAGGTCAAAGACCGGGAAGATAAAAAGAAGGCATTGACCAAGCAGCGGAGCCAAGCCAGAGAAGAGCGGTTGGCCCGGGAAAAAGAAGAGAAAGAGCGTAAAAAAGAGGAGATGAAGGCAAAGATGGCGGCCAAGAAGTCCGATGCCGGCTCCTCTTCCGAAGCCAAGGCGAGTTCCCCTGCCGCGAGCAAGAAGGCGTCTTTACCTGAGGAATGAATTGATCCCAAGCCGTTTGACGTATGGCGGCACCCTAAGTTTTTGGACACTGGAAACGGAACGCACGATGTCTCCATCAAGCCTGTCATTCACATCATCTCCCCATGTACACGGGGGAGACTCCATTCCCCGGATCATGCATACGGTGATTTTGGCATTGGTGCCTGCCACCCTGCTGTCCATTCTTGTGTTTGGATGGCCGGCATTATGGGTCATCGTCATCACGACTCTGACCGCCGTGGTAACCGAACATCTGCTGGTCAAACTGCGACTGCGCCCTTCCCCTGTGGGAGACCTTTCTGCCGCATTGACGGGGCTATTGCTGGCCTTGACGCTACCGCCCCATGCGCCGTGGTGGATTTGCGTTGTCGGCGGTATTTTTGCCATTTTGCTGGGCAAGCAGGTTTATGGCGGGTTAGGCTATAACATGTTCAACCCCGCCTTGATCGCCCGCGTGTTTCTTTTGATTTCGTTTCCGGTGGAAATGACCACATGGCCCCATCCCGTGGGTTTGTTTGGTGAGGAGGCCCTGGCTTTTGGCGATGCCCTGGCTTTGATTTTCACGGGGCACGTAGCCCCCGGTGAGGTCATGGACGCCATCAGTTCCGCAACCCCCCTGGGGCAATACCGCATAGAGGTCAGTCTGGGAAAGACAGTCCAAGAGGCTTTGGGTGGAACTTACGCTTTTAGCTATTTCAATGCGACGGGTGGCTTGGTTGCCGGTTCACTGGGGGAAACTTCCGCGCTTTTTCTGACAGCCGGGGGTATTTTTCTCCTGAAAAAACGGGTTATCACTTGGCACATTCCCCTTTCGATGCTGGCGGGCTGTTTGATACCGGCGGTGTTGTTCTGGCTGATCGATGGGACGAAATATCCCGATCCTATCTTTCATCTGATCACGGGTGGTTTGGTATTGGGTGCTTTTTTCATGGCGACCGACATGGTGACCTCCCCGGTAACCCCTTTGGGACAGATCATTTTCGGTGCGGGTTGCGGGCTTTTGACCTATATTATCCGTACTTGGGGCGGTTATCCAGAAGGGGTTTCCTTCGCCATTGTCATCATGAACGCGACAGTACCCTTGTTGGATCAGTACACCCGTCCGGTAATCTACGGAAAAACCAAGAAGAACATTTAAGATGACTGTTTAGGAGTTTGGCAATGCCTGACTTTTTCAAATTGGGTCTGGTTCTGATGCTGGTTGGCTTGATCGCGACCGCTTTGCTGGCGGGGACAGATGCCGTGACCAGCGGTCCCATTGCCGAGGCCAAGCGGCAAGAGCTTTTGAGTGCCTTGCGCCAAGTTTTACCGGAGGGGTTTGACAATCAGCCCGACCAGGATACCGTGATGGTCACCGATCCGCGATTGGAAAAAAAGAGCAAGCCTGTGACCATCTATCGTGGTCGTAAGGGGGAGACTGCCCTGGGTGCCGCCTTCAAGGTGATCGCCCCGGATGGCTATTCCGGGGATATCGAGATTATGATGGGGATCGCCGCTGGGGGTACCATCTCCAATGTCCGGGTATTATCCCACAAGGAGACCCCTGGATTGGGTGATAAGATTACGTTGACCGCTTGGCCGGATGCTTTCAAGGGGAAGACCTTGAGTAACGTCAAGTGGGGTGTCAAAAAGGATGGCGGGGATTTTGATCAGTTTGCCGGTGCCACCATCACGCCACGCGCGGTGGTTGGGGCGGTCAAGCGGGGTTTGGACTTTTTTGTGGAGAATGAGGCCAAATTGTTCGATAAAGCGGCTTCCACGGAGAAAACGGCAGCGGAGGTTGGGCAATGAGCCAGACCGGTACCATCATTAAAAACGGACTTTGGGATAACAACGTCATTTTTGCCCAATTGCTGGGGATGTGTCCCTTGCTGGGTGTTTCGACCAACGCCATCAATGGCGTCGGCATGGGTCTGGCGACCACGTTTGTGTTGCTGGGATCCAACATTGTGGTTTCGCTGGTACGCAACTACATTCCCAATGATGTGCGCATTCCCGCTTATGTGATTATCATCGCCAGTTTTGTGACCATCACTGACTTGACGATGAATGCCTTTTTGTTGGATCTGCACAAGGTATTGGGGATATTTATCCCTTTGATTGTGGTCAATTGCGCCATCCTGGGGAGGGCCGAAGCCTTTGCCTGCAAAAACACCCCGTTATCTTCGGCCATCGATGGCATTGCCATGGGTTTGGGTTTTACGCTGGCGTTGACCCTTCTGGGTGCATCCCGTGAACTACTGGGGTCTGGCACATTTTTTGGCGTCAACGTGATGGGACCGTCCTTTCACCCGGCCATTGGTTTTATCCTCCCTCCGGGGGCGTTCATCGTTCTGGGATTTATCCTGATGGGGGTCCGGTGGATCGACATGAAACGGGCCAAAAAATAGTCCGCACTGGCCGTTCAACCCCCCTTGAAAAAAGGGCGGCTGATCCTTGTCTTGTGCCACGGATTGCTGGTCGATGCCATAAAATCATTGAAAAATAAAAGATGTCTGATGAATTACCCATAGGATTGATGATGTTTTTAACTTAAAGTGAAAACCCTGGGGAAAGAGTTCCCCACTCCCCTTCTTCACTTTTCAAAGATTTTTATGTGAGTGGGGGATCTGAGCAGTTACGTCGATTCGCTGGGCCATCACCGAGGTGATTGAGACAGCGTGTTACGTGCCTTGCTCACGCCGGATGCCGCATGACCCCGCTCCTTACCGCAATCGCCTCCAATATCGCCACATCCTCCCCCGCCACCTTGCGCCAACGGGCCGACTATACCCACAAATTTAACGGCAAGGACGGACACAAATCGAGCCGTCATAGCTGGTTACGTCTGACGCCTGCCTATTCGGTCAAGGTCGTTGATGAAATTCTGGCCGCATTTCCAGGCAATCCGGCTCATGTGCTTGATCCGTTTTGCGGAACCGCCACAACGGCCCTTTGTACCGCCACCAAAGGCCATGCCGCCACCACTGTTGAAATCAACCCATTTCTGGTTTGGCTGGCCGCGACCAAAACCGCGACCTATTCCGCCGTAACGATCCAAACCACACGTCAGGCGTGCGCCGAGGCCCTGGCTTTGGTAAAAAAACGGGGTTTCAAGCCTATGGCCGAACCTCCCATTTATAATATTACCCGTTGGTGGAGCGATCCGGCTCGCATTTTCCTGTGCCGCTTGCGCCCTGCCATTGAACAAGCCACAGCGTCCGATTCGCCCGAACGCTCTTTGCTCCTGGTTGCGTTTTGCCGCACCCTCATGACTTTATCGAACGCCGCCTTTGATCATCAATCCATGTCATTGCGTAACGCCGACCAAGCTGAACTGGATTTACCCGCCGATTTGTCAGGCCAGTTTCAAGGTGACGTGTCACATATCCTGATCGGAGCCATGCAAGCACCCGAAGGTCAAGTCCGCATCATCCACGGAGACGCCCGCGCCCTTGGTCAGATGAATGATCAATTCGATTTGGTGATCACTTCGCCGCCCTATGCGAACCGCATGTCCTATATCCGCGAATTGCGACCTTACATGTATTGGCTTGACTATCTCACCAACGCCCGCGACGCCGGCGAACTCGACTGGCAGACCATCGGTGGCACTTGGGGCATTGCCACCAGCCGCTTGACCGATTGGCAGCCAGACGGCAGAGCCTTTGTACCCAAATGGCTAGGTCCGACGCTGAACGCCATCGCCCATACCGACAACGCCAACGGCAAATTGCTGGCCAACTATATCGCCAAATACGCCGAAGATATGTGGCATCACTTCACCAGCCTATCCACCATCATGGCTCCAGGCGGCAGAGTGCATTACATCGTTGGCAATTCAAAATTCTACGGCACCCTGTTGCCAACCGAACGTCTTTATGCCGACATGCTGGCCGAATTGGGCTTTACCAACATTGCAATAACCTCCATTCGCAAGCGCAATTCAAAAAAGGAACTGATTGAGTTTTCCGTCTCAGGAGCGTGGGAAAAATGACCAATCCATTTCACGCATGATCACATCCTTGCTGAGATCTTTCTTGCCACAAAGACTTTGAATTAAATCATGCAAATTTTGGATTGATGTTTGTATAAAATATATATAAAATAAATATTTTACATCTAAAACCCGAAGAGGTAGCAGAATTTTATGATGTATTTTATTAAGACAATCTATATTTGTGACTTATGTCTATAGTCAACAAGAAATATCGCAGCCTTTTTGCCCAGTCCAGATTCTTGTCCGATCCGGTGGTTCTAACCCAGGCATGGAAAAAATCTCAACGCTACATCCGCCGCACCAATTGGTACGCAGATATGTTGGAGCTGGATTGTTCCGCAGTTGACTTGGAGGATTACGTCACTCAGTGGAGAGTAGAAATATTATTTGGATTTTTTACTCCAGAACCCATGTTGCTCGTTCCCGCTCCCAAGAGCCATCGTTGGACCTTTAAAAAGGGCAAGTGGGAACCAGAAAGGGAAGAAAGTGATAAGGAACCACTCTATCTTCGCCCCCTGGCCCATCTGGGCATCCGAGAGCAAACCATGGCCACCGCCGCGATGCTTTGCTTGGCAGACTGTATCGAAACTGCCCAGGGAGATACATCGGTCAACGATTTTTTCGAGGCCCGCCACCGCAAAATTTATAGTTACGGCAACCGTCTCTTCTGCACCTTTGATTCTGAAACAACTAGAAAAGATAACCGCCCCCTGGCGCGTTTTAGCTGGGGCAACAGTGAATCCTACAGCCGCTATTATGTAGATTATCAACGATTCCTTAACCGCCCTCAAATTATCGCAAGAAATGTCCTGGATCAAATCGGCGAAAATGAAGAAGTCTATATTGTTAAACTGGATATTAGCTCCTTCTTTGATCGGATCCATCGGCCAACCCTAATCCAAAGCCTCAAAGAAACCTACAATGCATACATCAAAAATTACACATTAACCGACGGAGAATCTGACGGAAATTTCTGGGAACGATTTAAACAAATTACAGCCTGGACGTGGGACACGCTCAGTCATGACGACTGGGAAATAATCAAAGGTGGTGCGCCAGACGGACTTCCACAAGGCTTGGTAGCCAGCGGATTTCTTGCCAATGCCTACCTTCTCAATTTCGACAACGTGGTAGGACAACATATAAGCTGTCAAGATTCTGTAAAATCTTATGCCCTACCAGAGGGAACAATACTCCACGACTATTGTCGTTATGTAGATGACCTGCGCTTGGTGATCAGCGTGAAGAATGGTGGTGATAAAGATTTAGAGGAAGGTATCCACACATGGATTGCAGGGTGTCTTGACGAAGGAATCGTCCATGACTCAAAAGACCAGACATATCGTAAACTGGAGATCAACACAGGTAAAACAGAGATTACCCCCTTCCGATTGATCGAAGGGCAGATCGGAGTTACCTCGCGGATGTCCTTAATCCAGAGCGCACTGAGTGGACCGGGCGACATGGAAACGCTCCAGGATACCACCGCTGATTTGGAAGCCATGCTCTCTTTGGCGACCCAATTTGATTGCAGCATGCCTTCCGAGACAGATTCACGGCATCCTCTTGACGAAGTAGATACTCCCAAGTCAGAGGTGCGCGATGATACCATCAAAAGGTTTGCCGCCTATCGCCTGAAGGATGTACTTCGCAAGCGACGCAGCATGACCGACTTGGAGATTACGGGGGAAAACAGGTTCATGTCGCAAAATGCCATCGATCATGAAATCGAGATGATGGCACGAAAAATGATCCGCGCCTGGTCCCACGACCCATCCTTGTCTCTGGTATTGCGCCACGCATTGGACCTTTTTCCCTGTCCTAAATTGCTTCGGGTGGTTCTGGAATCTTTAGAGTCCCTTCTAAATGGAGATTCTCAAGCTCAGAGAAGAATCGCTTTGTATTTGTACGCCGACCTTTTCCGGGCAGGAGCGGTAGAAACGGGTGTCAACGCACCTGACCTAAGCATTCCTGACTCCGCTGATTTACAGGGATACCGGGCCATACTATGCAACAAAGCCGTGGATCTGATAAAAAAAGGAAACACTCCATGGTACGTAGATCAACAAGCGTTGATATTATTGGCTACGTGGGAATCCCATCCACTTATCGATACTGGGAAAAATCATCCCTCTCTACGTCACTACAAAACTTTATTACAAATTTCCGCTTACGAGAAAGTTTTAGACGAAGAATCGTTCCCCAGAGAACTACTGATTTGCGCCCTGGTACATCAACAAATGCATCCCAATCCACAAAAATTTTCATTGTGGCTCGTACAATCCCTCAAGAATATTCCCGAAGATAAAAAAATTAAATTATTAGAGTTAGTCAGTTTTAATCGGCCTGACTTGATGCCGGGAATACTGGCATTGGTTGACAAGGAAAATCCTCCCTGGATCAAGGCGGAAATGGCTTATCTCAGAGTGCCAAAAGGAATGATTCACAGCAATCGTCCTCTGGAAAAGTTGAATGGCTGCAATGTTGCCCTGTGGAATATAGTCACACGGGATGACAACCCGTTCCAACAAGAAATCCAATGGATTAAATTAGCCATTGCCCTGATAGGAAAAATTCCAGAATCTGACAACAAGAAGCAATCCTATGAACAATTTTCGCTGCGGAATGTTAAAATCAAAGTCGATGATTGGACAGCGTTGTTGAACCCAAAATATTTTCCAAATAAAATCAAAATCACACTTGACCACAACGGCATCAAGGATCCAAGACTTGAGCGGCCAATCTGGTGTGATGATGAAACAATATGGTTCTATGCCTTGGGTCGTTTGTTGCGATCTGCCATTACCGGAGAGGAGGATTTCACCGTCACTCCCTATCTGGGCCGTCAGGATTGGGACGGCTATAGGGGCATGCGTAGCAGTTGGTATAGCCGACGTCAGGGGCTTATGAACAAACCCGAGAGCATGGCCACTGAAGCTGCCCCTTTTTCACCCTGGGTTAGCGAACTTTTGATGCGAATGCTTCAATGGCCGGGTGTAGAAATTAAAGATCGATTTGTAGAGGGTTGGGATCGAGTTAATACACCGGGTGATTTGAGAGTCCTGTTGAAAAACCGACTCAAAAAACTCTCCAAAATATTTGGGTTTTCTTCCTTCCTTCCCATTTACCCAATTCCCATCAAGCCCCCACTCCGGGACAAAGGTCGAACACTACGCATTGCCTTAGTTCAGACATTAGTCCCTCAAGTAGATGACTTCTGCAAAGCAGACCCAACCCTGGATAACCCAGCCTTCCGAGTAAAACACAAACGGCACATTACCGAGATATGTACGTTGGTCATTAAACATCTCCGGGTGCAGCAAACTGCGAGCGCGGAAAAAGATGAAGACCCTTTGGCCAATCTAATCGTGTTCCCTGAACTTTCTGTTCATCGAGATGATATTTGGATTTTGAAACGTCTGAGTGACAAGACTAAGGCTATCATTGTCACTGGACTCAATCTACGCCAGATTCCTTCTGGTCATTATGTCAACGAAGTCTGTTGGCTTATCCCTGATGAGAATTCTTCCGGTCGATCTTGGATTACCCGGTTTCAGGGTAAGAAACATCCAACAAAACTTGAGACGCCACTTGGGGTAATCGGTCACCGTCCCTACCAACTGGTTTTTGAACTCGATGTGGGACGTCGCCGAGGATATGCAATAGCCTCCGCGATTTGCTATGATGCCACCGATATTAAACTTGCGGCTGACCTCACAAATATCTCTGACATGTTTATCATTCCGGCACTCAACCGGGATGTACCCACGTTCGACAACATGGTAGCGGCTTTGCAATACCATATGTTCCAACACATTGTCTTGGTAAATAGTGGCGAATTTGGGGGTTCTACAGTCCAAGCACCATTTTCTGAAAGGACCGACAAAGTAATCTCCCATCTTCACGGTGGGAAACAAGCTGGTGTCAGTATTTTCGATATTGATGTAAACGACTTTGGACCCGATGCAACTTTATCCCCACCACCTAGAAAAAGGAAAACGCCACCAGCGGGCTTTACGCGATTCAATGATATGAATACTGAAAATTTTTCTATACAAAACGATCATTAAACATATTTCTAAACACAATCGCCACTGCAATGGTCACTACCGACCCGTTGCGACACGGGTTGGTAAACATCTGATATCACCATAACAGCAGAGGAAGTCCCGTTCTTGATGCCGTCGGTGATGGTTTTGGTTGCGCTCGCCGCCGTGTCGATCACCGTGGTACTCACCACCCCGGCACCCGTCTGGCCTGATACCATACTGTCCGTTGCAGTCTGTAGGGCGGTCAATGCCGTCGTCGTTGCCCCCTGAGACGTTTGATAGGTCAAGGCATCGGTCAGGTCTGCGGTCAACTGCGCCTTTTGTTTGGTACTGATCAACAGTGCCGCCATGGAGGTCGCAGCCGTTGCCTGGGCAACCGATGGCTCCAGGGTGTGACTCGCCAGGGAAAGTTTTGTCAGGACGTTGGAAGCGGTCACCTGGGTGCTATCGGATTGGGTGACCTTCAAACTATTATTGGCCGCCTCCACACCGACAATCGCCTTGTGCTGTGTCACCACAATCGACAAGTCCACAGCACTCAACCCGGTTTCCAATGTCTCCGCAATGGTCACGCCATTTTTCAAACCATCCAAAGTGCCATCGCTCATATCCGCACCGATCACCGCCAATGCACGGGTAACGGCAGTCGCGCTGGAACCCACAGCACGCCGCATGGTTTCACCCATAGCCTCAGCAGAGCGGACAACCGAAACAACATTGCCGGAACGGATGGGACTGGTCACGGGATCCAACTCCACCTCCTGAGCATCAATGCCAAAACCAAATTGTGCCATCATCTCTGTTTTAACCTGGGAAACAGACGTGGCCGTCATGTAACGGAGACCACCCACCGCATTCACCGCCGCATGATACAACACGGTGGTCAACGGCGTTATGTTCGCGGTGGTCTGGTTGGCATCGATCACATAAGAATCCATCTGCGCCGCCGTAGCACCCGATACTTTGTCGGTTCCCCCCGAAGAACTCAGATGCAAAGGAAAGCTCGATCCCGCCGGAATAATCAATACATACCGAGCATCCGCCCCGGTTACCGCCGTACCAAGAACCGTTCCATCAGTGTTGTCCCTGATGGTGACCGTCGCCCCCACCACAGGACCATCGACCACAATACCCGATACAGTCACCGTGCCGGGAGGGCCAACCGTGGCGACAGCCGATGAAAGAACCGAGGTCGCATAGGTACTATTCTTGACATTACTGGTGACGGTATCAACCGTACTTGTAGCCGTTGAAGCCACCAAGGTGTCGATCCGATCAATACCAGCTTGGCCAGCTTTCAGGTTTTTAGCCGCAGTACCTAGGGCGGTTAACGCACTGGTACTTTCCCCCAGGATACCATGAACTTTGATGGCATCGTTAATATCTGTCGTAACCTGCGTCACTTGATTTTCAGATAATGGCATTTGATTCATCTTGTCCAAGGCGGTACTCGCCGACACCGTACTAACCACCCGGTTCACCGCACGCGAAAGCTGCGTCTTGGAATCAGCCAACGAAAGCTCGGAGCCATCCGACTTGGTAACCGTAAGTTGATTGGCAACCACTTCCAAACCAACCGCCACCTTCTGTTGCGCCACCGTCGTTGCAATAGTTGAAGCATCAAAACCAGTCGGCATGGTATGGGTCAGATCCGCCCCCCCTTTTTTTCCATCCAAATAGCCATCCGCCATGTCTTCACCAAGGATAGTCAATACCTGGGCAACAGTCGTCTGATTGGGACCAACGGCACGCCGTATCGTTTCGGCCATCGCCTCGGAGGAACGAATCACCGAAGTGATCGTGTTGGCATTCACCGCGCTGGTAACCGGATCGATGCCGCTGTTTTCAGCATCGATCCCAAAACCAAACTTGGCAACCACATCCTTTTTGGCGGTAGCAATCATGGGGGCCGTCACCTTATCCAGATTGCCAGCATTGGCCACCACCGCCCGATAAACCAAAGATGTCATGGGGGTCACGTTGGCGGTTGTTTGACTGGCATCAGCCACCAAAGAATCCATCGCAGCCGGAGCCTCCTCACTCACCCGATCGGTTCCACCCGAGGTGCTGACATGCAGGGGAAATGAGGTGCCGATAGGGATCGATATGGAATATTGGGCATCAGCCCCCGTCTTGGCGGCGATGATAAACTTACCGTTACCATCGGTGAAGGTCACAATGGAACTCGTGACGGGACCGTCGATGACGACACCCGATACTGTGGTGGACGATGATCCACTGCCGCCGCCACTGTTGCTGGCCCCGCCACATCCAGAAACATAAATCCAGAGAGGCAACAACAGTGCCGTGATTACCGCTTTTTTTATCATGATTGATACCATCGCCTCAATATTGGGAGAATATTTATCCATACCTACTGGACCTACTTGGCAACAATGTTCACCAAACGCCCAGGGACAACAATGGTCTTGATCACGGTTTTACCCTGCAAATTGCCGAGAATGGTCGCGTCATGATGGGCCAATGCCTCCAGGTCAGCCTGGGAAATATCGGCGGGAACGGTTAATTTAGCCCGCAGTTTGCCGTTGACTTGGACAATGATGGTGATCTCCCCCCGCACCAAGGCTTGAAGATCCACTTTGGGCCAGGATTGGAATGCCAAGGGTTTCCCCTGCCCCAAAATCTGCCAAAGCTCCTCGGTAATATGTGGAACCAGGGGATGCAACAGCAAAACCGCCGTCTCCGCCAACTCCCGTAGCACAGCCAACGCCTGGGGATGCCCCTCCGGCATTTGATTCTCCGATAACCAGCGCGTCCCTACATTTACCAATTCCATCACCGCCGCAATCGCGGTGTTAAACCCAAACCGTTCCAGATCACGGCCAACCTTATCGATAGTTTCATGAGTTTTTGTCCGCAATTCCTTCAACCCCAGCTCATCCGGCGTCGTCTGCGCCGGGGCGATCCCCGGAACCAGTACCGCCACATCCCGAACCATGCGCCACAATCGATTCAGAAAACGCCACGCCCCATCGACCCCCGTATCGCTCCATTCCAAATCCTGCTGTGGCGGGGCGGCAAACAACATGAATAAACGGGCGGTATCGGCACCATACCCACGGATGAGTTCCGCCGGATCCACAACATTGTTCTTGCTCTTGGACATTTTTTCATTGCGCCCCACCACGATGGGTTGACGACACGCGCTGCAAACCAGTTTTCCCCCCTCCTCCGCCACCTCTACCGGATAACGCCACCCATGCTCGGAACAAAATAACGTATCCTTGCGTACCATCCCTTGCGTCAATAACCGACGAAACGGTTCATCGCTCGCCACCAACCCCTCATCACGCAACGCCTTGTGAAAAAATCGGGCGTACAACAAATGCAATACCGCATGTTCAATACCGCCGATGTATTGATCCACAGGCATCCAATAATTGACCCGATCCACATCCAGCGGCCCCTCCTGAAAATCCCGGCAACAATACCGCAGATAATACCAAGAGGACTCCATGAACGTATCCATGGTATCGGTTTCGCGCCGGGCCGGGCCGTGACATTGGGGACAGAACACATCGGTAAAGGTCGTCAGATGATCCAAAGGGTTGCCCTGGACATGGAGATCCACCTGCTCCGGCAATGACACCGGTAAATCGGCCTCAGGAACCGGCACGACCCCACAACATTCACAATGGATCATAGGAATGGGATTGCCCCAATACCGCTGCCGGGAAATACCCCAATCCCGAAGGCGATAATGGGTCCGCCGACGACCCAACCCCCGGCGGACAAATTCATCCATAACCCGCATCTTGCCTGTTTCATGATCCAGGCCATCAAACAACTGGGAATTGACCATAATACCCGGTCCAGTCCAAGCTTCGCGCAGTGTCGCCACATCCAAGGTCTGGCCGGGTGGTTGAATGACGATGCGGATGGGGAGACCATGCACTTGAGCAAATTCAAAATCCCGCTGGTCATGCGCCGGGACCGCCATGACCGCCCCCGTGCCATAACTCATCAGGACAAAATTGGCGATAAAAACTGGAATTTTCTCCCCAGTTAACGGATGGATCGCCTTAAATCCGGTGTCAAACCCTTTTTTCTCCAGACGCTCCAAAGACTCTTCACTGGTACCGGATTTCATGCATTCCTGGATAAAGGCGGCAATTTCAGGATTTTGGTCCGCCACCCGTCGGGCCAGGGGGTGTTCGGCGGCAATGGAACAAAACGTCACCCCCATGATGGTATCGGGACGGGTGGTGTAAACTGGAAGTTTTTCTGGAAGCCCCTCCAGATCGAATGAAAATTCTAACCCGTGACTACGGCCAATCCAATTGGCCTGCATGGTACGGACGGTTGCGGGCCATTCTGGCAATGTCTCCAGACCATCCAGCAGTTCATCCGCATAGGCGGTGATGCGCAAAAACCATTGCGACAGCTCCCGACGTTCCACCAGGGCACCACTGCGCCACCCCCGACCATCGATCACCTGTTCATTGGCCAAAACTGTTTGATCTACAGGATCCCAGTTGACCAACGATTTTTTCCGATAGACCAACCCCCGGTCAAACAATTTGAGAAAAAGGGCCTGCTCCCAGTGGGCATAATCGGCATCCGAAGTCGCCAACTCCCGATCCCAATCATAGGCCAGCCCCATGGTTTTTAACTCCTGGCGCATGGCGTCGATGTTAGCGTAGGTCCAACGGGATGGTGCCGAATTCTGTTTTCTGGCGGCATTCTCCGCCGGCATACCAAACGCATCCCACCCCATGGGATTGAGGACGTTTTTCCCCAGCATCCGCTGATGACGGGCAATCACATCGCCAATGGTATAATTACGGACATGCCCCATATGTATCCGTCCCGATGGATAGGGAAACATCACTAGGCAATAGAATTTTTCCCGCTGCCGGTCTTCCACCGCTCGAAAAGTTTTTTCCTTTTCCCAGATTTGCTGCCATTTAGCCTCAACGGCCTGGGGATTGTATCGAAATTCTTGGCTGTCGGATGCGCTCATATCTTCCTGGATGGGGCTTGCTGGTTGAATGTTTGAAATATGAAGAGGTTCCCTAGCGTGCTTCTGTATTAACACAAGCCAATCGGAGAGGCAATTGCCGTGAAGAATCCTTGGGAATTGTAAAAAATTGTCGTCGGCGGTAAAAGAGTATTTTGACAAGGGGCGTTGGTATTGGTATAGTCTCGCTCAATGTCGACATAACGTAGTTTCATCACACTCTAGGTGGAAGCTCGGGGAAGGTCGCGAGTCAAAGCATTCATTAGGATTCGCCGTTGTGAATCCTTAAGTTAGGGTCCGTCTTCGAAGATGTGTGTATCTTCGTTTGAGACGCAATGTTGGGAGGAAATATGAATAGCCATGACCTGGTCATTGTCGGGGCCGGACTGTCGGGCATGCGTGCCGCCCTGGAAGGGGCAAAAGCGGGCATAGACGTGGCGATCATCACCAAGATTCATCCTTTGCGCAGCCATTCGTGTGCCGCTCAGGGGGGGATCAACGCCGCCATTAATCCCGAGGATTCTCGTGAATCCCACGCTTTCGATACAGTCAAAGGGGCGGATTACATCGGTGATGAAGATGCCATCGACTTGATGTGTCAGGAGGCACCCGAATGCATTCTTGAAATGGATGCCATGGGGACCCCCTTTTCACGGTTTGAGGGTGGCATCATCGCCCAAAGGGCCTTTGGCGGAGCCAGCTTTGATCGCACCTGCTACGCCGCCGACCGTACTGGTCAAGTGTTGCTGCATACCTTGTGGGAACAGTTGGTCAAGGCGGGTGTCAAGGTTTACGAGGAGGTCAGCATTTTCAAGGTAGCCGCCGACAAGGAAGGGCATATCGTCGGCGTCGTCTGTTATGACATGAAGACCGGGGAAGTATTTCCGGTCCGCAGCCGTGGACTTTTGATGGCGACCGGCGGTTATGGTCGCGTTTACATCTCCAACACCAACGCCACCACCAATACGGGTGACGGGATGGCTTTGGCTATGCGGGCTGGTGTCCCGCTGGGTGATATGGAGTTTGTCCAGTTTCATCCCACGGGTCTTTTGACCACCGGCGTGCTGGTGACCGAAGGGGCACGCGGAGAAGGGGGAATCCTCATCAATTCCGAGGGTGAACGCTTCATGGGTCGTTACGCACCCAAAAAGAAGGAATTGGCTTCCCGTGACGTGGTTGCCCGCGCCGAACAAACGGAAATCATGGAAGGACGGGGCGTCAATGGAGCCATCCTCCTGGATTTGCGGCACCTTGGCGCAGAAAAAATCATGGAACGACTGCCGCAGATTCGCGAGTTGGCCATGGACTTGGAAGGGGTAGATCCCATCCTCGCCCCCATCCCCATCCGTCCGACGGTCCATTATTCCATGGGCGGCATTCGTACCGATAAGTGGGGTGAGGCACCTGTGCCGGGGTTGTTCTCGGCGGGTGAAGCGGCCTGTGTCTCGGTTCATGGTGCCAATCGTCTGGGTGGTAACTCGTTGCTGGACACCATTGTGTTTGGCAAGATTACCGGGCGATATGCCAGCGAAAAGTTGGCCAAGGAAAAGGGCAAGGCGTTCCGCGATTTCCCCATGGAAGCGGTGGAAGAGGTCAAAGGGGAAATTGAAACGCTGAAGAAACGTAAGAATTCGGGTCTCCGTCCGGTGCAGTTGCACGAAAAGATGGCGACGGCGATGAACCTTCATTGTGCGGTGTTCCGTACACCGGAATCTCTCAAGACCATTGAGGGGATGATTCCCGAATGGCGGGATGGCTACGAGAAGGTCCATTTGGACGATAAGTCAACGGTGTTCAACGTCGATCTTCTGCGCGCCTGGGAATTGCGTAATTTGATCGATTTGGCCGAGTGTATTGTTCGCGGGGCCGTGGCACGCACGGAATCACGAGGCGCTCATTCCCGGACCGATTTCAAGGATCGTGATGACGCCAACTGGCGCAAGCACACCATCAGCAAATGGGATCCCGCCAAAAAGCAGGTGGTGTTGAGTTATGAGGATGTTCGCACCGTGGATAATCCCAAGTACAAACCCATGGATCGGACTTACTGACACGGAAGAAGGGTGCGATTCCCGGGGGGATTGTTGACCGGGGCCCAAACTTCCGAAAGACCATTTGGAGTCGGTTATGGCTGAAAAGACCTATACGTTTCGAGTTCAGCGCAACAAGGTCACTGGCGATGGCAAAGTGGAGTCCCGCTGGCAGGATTATAAGTTGTCTGCCGAACCCACCACCACGGTTCTGATTTGTCTTGAACAGATCAAGGGACATCAAGATGGGACATTGACGTATCGCATGTCCTGCCGGTCGGCAATCTGCGGATCGTGTGCCATGAAGATCAGTGGACGCACCCGTCTGGCCTGTAAGACGCATGTAGAAAAGGTGGCGGATGCCAATGGGGTGATTCATGTCTCCCCGATGACAAACCAGCCCATCTTGAAAGACATGGTTGTGGATATTCGCCCATTCTACAAGCATGTTGCCAAGATCAAGCCCTATCTCCAGGAAGGACCGGAGACGGATACCAATGTGGGACGGTCATCGTATGATCAGGTGAATCATGTCACCCAGTGTATCATGTGCGGCAGTTGTTATTCGGACTGCACCATGGCGGAGGTGAGTGACAAGTTTGTGGGACCGGCGGCATTGGCCAAGGCGTTTCGATTTGTTTCGGATCCACGGGAAGGGAGAAAAACCGCACGGTTGCGGGAGCTTTCCGAGGAACACCAGATGTGGAGTTGCTGTCGGTGTGCGCAGTGTGTGGAAACCTGTCCCAAGGATGTGAAACCCATGGAGGCCATCGTCAAGTTGCGCGCTCGTGGGATGCAGAAAGGTTATGTTGATGGACCGGGTCCGAAGCATGCGTTGGCATTCCACGGTGATATCCAGAAGACGGGTGATCTCAACGAATTCACGCTGATGCAGCGTACCATTGGTATCGTCGGTACTTTGGGTGAGTTGGGGATGGCGATTCATTTGATGAAAAAGGGCAAGGTGCCTTCGCCGTTTCCGCACAAAATTGACGGTGTGGAGGAGTTGGGCAATATCTTCAGGATTCTCGAAGAGAACCCCTTGGATGTTGAGACCAAGGCCAAAGAGGTGGCTCCCGAATAGGGGCCGGTATCTGGGAGAATAGAATATGTCTCTGGAATTTTCCTTTTATCCTGGTTGCGCAGGCAAACAGGTGCAAAAAGAGGCCAAAAGTGCGGCCCATGCTGTAGCGCGTGAATTGGGCATCACCCTGCATCCCATGCCCAGGGCCTCCTGTTGTGGGGCGGTGAGTTTGCGGGAGGCGAAGCTGGCGTTTTCTCTGGCAGTGGCTGCGCGTATCCTTTCGGAAGCTGAAGCGGCGGGGCGTAATATCTGCACCATCTGTAACACCTGTCTTCAGACTCTGAGTCATGCCAACTATCGTTTTAAGCATGAGCCGGATGTCCTTGAGAAAATCAATGGCGTTCTGAAAAAGGCGGGGGTTCGTCCCTATGGAGCCACCATCAAGGTGCAGCATTTGCTGTGGGTGGTGATGGATCAGGTGGATCAAAAAGTTTTAAAGAGCAAGATCACCCGACCATTGAAAGGTCTCAAGGTAGCCCCTTTCTACGGATGCCATAATCTGAGGCCGTCGGAGATTTATGAATCCAAAGCGGGTGACGAGGCGGACCATCTGGATCGACTCATCACCGTGCTGGGTGGCAGTCCGGTCTCTTACGGTGGTGCCCGCAAGTGTTGCGGTTTCCATGTGATGCTTTCGGACCCCAGGGAAATGCGTTCCATGGTGGCGACCAACTGCCTGGATGCCAAGGATAATGGTGCTGAGTTGATGATCAGCCCCTGCACTTTGTGCGACATGTCCTTGAATGCCTATCAAATGCCGGCGGAAAAGGTCGTTGGCAAAAAAATTGGCCTCCCGGAAATGAACTTTGCGCAACTCTTGGGGGCCTCCATGGGGTTGGATGCTGGGGAATTGGGCCTTGAACGGTTGCATGTGGATCCTCGGCCCGTCCTGAAAAGCAAGGGGCTTTGATCCGAAGCACGTTACTGCTGGACTGACAAAGTAAGAGCGTATCGGGAGACCACCCGGGAGGCATAACCTTCCGGGTGGTCTTTGTCCTTAGGGTGTGTTGACACTCAAAGCAGGGAAATTATTAAAAGAAAAAAGGGGTCTGGGGGATTGCCCCCAGGGTTTTGACTTTGACTTTGCTTTTCCACGCGCCCCTTATCCCGAAGCATTTTTCCCGCGCTTCTTCTTTTTAAGGGAAAAATGCGCAGGCGCGCGCCTTAGCTTAAGGTTTTTCGCGCCTTTTGCGAAAAATCTTAAGCATAATGCCATGTTTTAACACCCTCAACATTGCATTGTGTTTGCCTTTTTTCGCAAAAACCGCGAAAAAAGGCAAACCAAGGCGCGCGCCCTGCGCATTTTTTTTTCGCAAAAAAAATGCTTCGGGATAAGGGGCGCGTGAAAAACAAAGTCAAAAACAAAGTCAAAACCCTGGGGGCAATCCCCCAGACCCCTTTTTTCTTTTAATCATTTAATCTTATGCCGACCGTATTGATCACCCCCACTCTGTTGCAAAATCAAATTTGTTTTCTCTGCGATTATAACCATTTAACCCACGGTTATTTATTGCTCAGTCATCCCAGCTTATTCTTTGTCGCCCACGCCATCGATGACGTTCCATCCGTATTGTCCCGCGCGCAGTTGGCCGCACAACAAGGTCACTGGGTCGCCGGTTTCATCACCTACGAAGCGGGGGGAGCCTTCGGACTTCCAGTCGTTCCCCCAGCACAAAACCGCCCTCTGGTTTGGATGGCCGCATTTGATAGTGCCCAACGGGCTGTATTGCCCGACCCCATGACATTAAGCCAACAAGCCATGGGAAAAATCTCCCGGCTGAACGTGGATTTCACACAGTACCAAAAAGATTTGGAAAAAATTCTTCAAGCGATTGGACGCGGGGAAACCTATCAGGTCAATCATACCGTCGCAGCCAACATTGCACCCTGCAACCCTGGAGAATTATTCCTCCATTTGCAGGGATTACATCGCTTCCCCTATGGAGCCTGGCTCAATTTTGGCGAAGGGATGATCGCTTCTTTCTCACCAGAACTGTTTATCGCTGCGGATCATGACCAAATTGTCACCGCCCCCATCAAAGGGACTCGACCGAGGGGAGCCAGTGTGACGGAGGATTACCGGTTGGCCAGGGCATTGGAGGTCTCGGAAAAAGATCAGGCGGAACATGTCATGATTGTCGATATGGCACGCAATGATTTGGGTCGGATTTGTACCATTGGAACCATACAAGGTCGTCATGTAGCCGAAAGACGTTCTTTTTCCACCATCCACCATTTGGAAACACGGATCACCGGACGTTTGCGTGCGGGGATAGAACTCCCCGAAGTGATGGCGGCCATGTTTCCAGCGGCCTCCATCACCGGCGCACCCAAACAACGCACCATGGAAATCATTCGGGAATGTGAACATCGTGCCAGAGGTGTGTACACCGGAAGCATCGGTTTACTCGCCCCAGGTGGCAAACAATGGGCGTTCAATGTGGCCATCCGAACAGTCACCTGGTGGGGACCAGAGGCTGGAGAAATGGGCCTGGGGGGGGGCATTGTGGCAGATTCCCAGATGGAGGCGGAATGGGATGAGTTGTCCCATAAGGGTCAGTTTTTGGAAGCCCCCCCCCGACCTTTTGGACTGATTGAAACATGTCTGGTCAATCACGCAGGGGTGATTGAACACTTGGCCGCACACATGCGCCGCCTGACCAACTCCGCGAAAGAATTGGGGTTCCCCTATGATGGGGATGCCATTGCGGAACAATGGCAACACCAAGCTTTGGCCTGCCACCCCCGTCCAAAGATATTGCGCATGGTATTGGATATGGGGGGGAAACTGACGTTCACCACCCGTGAATTCGTCCCCCCCCCCCCCCCCCACCCCCCGCCCACAGGACCCCCC
>PEAO01000009.1:0-7901 GCA_002753615.1 Magnetococcales bacterium DCbin2 | reverse complement strand
TCTTTTTATCAACAATCTCGGCCATGTCACCGAAGGGGCCATCCGCGCCATTGCCGTCCGGTTTTCCGATGGTTGGGTCGTCCCCCCCCTGGCCGATGGCCTTCTTCCCAGCCTGTGGCGCGACCATTTTATGCGCAGCCATGATGTGCGTGAACAGAGTATGTCACTCCAAGACTTGGAACATGCCCTGGAGATACGGATGGGAAACGCCGTCAGCGGTAGCGTCCAAGTATCCCGATGCGTGTCACCATCTCACACCCCCCCGGTTTTTCTGCGTCCCTATGATCCAGTGTTCGAAGGAGACCCTGTAGCGGAATGGAAAGCCAATCGGGCCGATTATCCATCTCATAACGCAACTCATACAGGGCTTTTTCCATCACAAAAAACTGGATCAGACGATCCAACTCCCCCGCATCCAACGGAGCCGCCGGATAACCCCGAATCGTCTGGCAATAGCTCTTGAAAAACGCATCGGTCGCCATCCGCCACCATGTTTGAATCAAAAGGGCGAGCCGTGGGGAATCGGCTGGATGCTCGGTGCGCGTATGCTGGGTCGCCATAGCGGCGACATAGCTGATGGAACGCAACATCCCAGCGACATCCCTGAGCGGCGAATGTTTCCTTTGCCGTTCTTCCATGGATCGGGCCGGCTCCCCCTCAAAATCGGTGATAATAAAATCATTTTCCTTCAATAATACCTGGCCCAAATGATAATCGCCATGATACCGCATTTTGGAGGCAGAAATAGTCCCCAAAGCTTGCGGAGAGGTTTGCCGCAGCAGAGCAGCACGTAACGACAACAACCGTAGCGCATCCGTGCGCAGTTCCTCCGACAATCCAGGAACCCGTTTTTCCAATTCGCTCAAGGTTGTCGTCATCTCGGCATGTAACTGGCTGGACCAGGCAGTGAGGTCTTCCGGTGTGATCGGTTCGGGTTCAAAGGTGCGGTTGCCGGTAGGACGGCAAAACGCTTGGTGCAATTCGGCAGTTCGGCACCCCAACGTTTGCATCAATAAAACAAAATAACCATGACTTTCCGCTTCCCCCCCCTCCCCTTCGGCAATCGGTTTGGATAAAGCCTCCGTAAGAAACCGTTCCAAATAATCGACGGAAAAATTCCAGCCCGTCCCCTGATTCTCGACATACGACTGTAACAATCCCAACGTCAATACCGTCCCATCGTGATGATGAAACTCCATGGATCCCGCCACGGGAACACACTGGGAAAAGGGCGATTCCTCGGTGAGAAAGCGACCCACCACCACTTCTGGATTGGTGCCAGATTGGAGACGGCGATAACCCTTAAGGAAAAGACTGTTGCCAAAATAAACCGCCGTATTACTCTGCTCCAAGACCGGATGACGTACCGGCTCTTCAACGCTGATGGAAAGATCACCAAAAACAGGGCTAGATCGAAACGCCACCGCCCCCTTTCCCATGGGCAAATCAAGATTCTGGTTCATACACAATACCAGAGTTCGGCAAAAATTATTGTCTCCAAAAGCCCCATACAAAAAACCGACCCGTTCCTTTTGCCGTACCTTGGCCAAAGACCAGGGGGCCAGCACCACCCGTTTTTCTTCGCTGATCTCTTCCTCCCAACAGATGGCCAAAGGGAGAAAATAAAGTTGCGGTTCCATCCCCGCACACCGCACCTCGATGATCGTCAATAACCAACTCCCGCTTGAACTCTTCAATTCGCCACTTTCCACAATTTCGACCCGTTCAATGCGTCGCCCCTTGGCGGCAAACCAACGTTTCGAGGCCAGATAGGGGGCAAAAACCTGATGTTGTATGACGATCGAAGCGTTGGCACCCTCCCCGGAAAGGGTCATCCACCCTTCCGTCAATACCAAAAGCGGCAACTCCTGATATACGCCACAGAGGGTTGCTGATCGTTCCGGTTCATCGGATTGGCTTGGAGGAATCATGGGGACACGCTTGCCTGTTGCAGATACCAGGCAACAGACCATGGTGGAAAGCGTCCCGCTTGAATCTGGCCAAAATCAAGGTTGGATGTGGCAAAGATCAGATCCCCCTGGATGGGTGGCACGGTAATCGCGTCATCGCCCAAATTGGCCAAGAGAGACCATTGGCTGCCATCACCGAGAGACCAATGGATGCGTAAGGTCTGTTCCGAGAGGATGTGCATCCGGGGATTGCCGTTACCCATCCCATGCAGGCGCGGGATAAGCCAGCGATGACGCAGAGACAGCAATGTTCGATAACGTTTCCATATCCGATCATGGGGTTGTCGTTGCCGTGCCTCCCAATCCAAGATACAGGCTTCAAAAGTCTCCAAGGCGCAGGGATCTGGGATGGTTGCCAACAGGGCGGGATTGGAAAACCGCTCCCAGTGTGAGAACTCCCGCCGCCGACCTTGGGTAACGCGATCCGCCAGATCGGGACCAAAATTGCAGAAGAACAAAAAAGGTTGAGCGGCGGAAAATTCCTCCCCCATAAACAGCATCGGCGGGTGTGGCGCAAGAAGGAGCATCGCCGTGACCGCCTCGGAGAGGGTATCGGGTATCAGGTGGCACAATCGTTCACCAAACGCCCGGTTACCGACCTGATCGTGTGTTTGCGCATAATGGACAAAAGCCCCCGGTGGCAAATGAGAGCTGGGTTCTCCCCGTAGCTCCCCTTCCCGGAACAAAGAGGGTTCCCCCTGATAGGCAAAACCCTGGGTCAGACAGCGGCCCAACCATTGCGTCGGCTGGACGGTATAATCGGCGTAGTAGCCATCCGCTTCACCACAGGTCATGGTATGCAGGATATGGTGAAAATCATCGTTCCACTGCGCCGTAGCCTGGAGGGGTTGACCGGCCTCATCCCGATGCAAAAACCCCGCTTGGTTGCGATCATTTTCCAATATCAGGTGAATGTGACGCCGAGACCCTGGCCCTTTTCGGATGGTATGCATCAACTCGGTCATGATATCGGGTATGCCGGTATCAAAGATGGCATGGATGGCATCGAATCGCAGACCGTCCAGTTGATATTCTTCCAGCCAGAACAGGGCATTTTCGATAAAAAACTGGCGCACCGTCGGGTGGGTTTCAAAGTTGATGGCCGCCCCCCAGGGTGTTGCATGGCGTGTGGTAAAGAATTCCGAGGCGTAGGTATGCAGATAATTGCCATCGGGGCCAAAATGGTTATAGACCACATCGAGCAACACCATGATGTTGCGTTCGTGGGCGGCGGCGATGAGGCGTTTAAAATCCTCCGGTCTCCCATAGGTGGCATCGGGGGCAAAAAGCAAGACACCATCGTAACCCCAATTGCGGCCACCGGGAAAATCGGCCACCGGCATGATCTCAAGGGCGGTGATCCCCAAATCGGCCAGATAGTCCAACCGTTCGATCACCCCGTCAAAATTTCCTTGGGGTGTGAAAGTACCCACATGCAATTCGTAGAGGACCGCCTCTTCCCATGGACGACCGCACCACGGGGAATCGGGCCAATCAAAAGCCATGGGGTCCACCACCTCGGAGGGGCCATGGACATCGTTGGGGTTATAACGCGAGGCGGGATCGGGGACCAACAAACCGCTGGGAAGGCGAAACTGGTAGGGAGTGCCGACATGTGCTGTGGGTTGCTTGGATTCAAACCAACCGGAACCGACAACATTCATTGGGAATTCCCGGCCTTCGTCGAGACGTAGTGCGACCGAAGCGACACCGGGGGCAAACAGGCGGAAATGAACCCCACCCTCATCCATCAAAGACGTACCAAAAGGGATCACGCGACGGTATTTCATGAGTATTCCTTCTAGGGAAGTCAATCTGCGGACAACCAATCAAACGAACCGACTTTCCACTGTTGGACATGGCAAACCTTGTTAAGGCAAACGGTTAAGAAATTTCTGGACCTTGGAAAAACACACCACCCTCGGTCCAAAGTAACAGATTGATGAAGTTTGTGTAAACGGTTGGAGGTTGCGGTTGCAAATCAGCATGGCATGGCGTAAAGAGTCCCGTAGCGTTTCGATGAACCACTCTTTTCGATGATCTTTTTCCCCTACTTGGATGGCCCATGCCTGTCTGGACCGCTTTTGTGTTGGTGACCTGCATTTGGGGTAGCACGCCATTGGCGATCCAATGGAGCCAAGCGGAGACCAGCTATCAATTTGCCGTAACCGCGCGCATGGCCATCGGTGCCGTCCTTTTTTTATGCATGGTCCCTGGCATGAAACGGAGTCCGGCACCGACGAAACAAGTCATGCTGGTTTCCCTGATTGCGGGATGCAGCATGTTTTTCAGCATGTTTGGCGTTTATTGGGGTGCCCGTTATGTGCCATCGGGTCTCATTTCGGTCTTGTTTGGACTTGGCCCCATGGTCACAGGCATTCTGGGGGCTGCTTGGCTGGGGGAACCTTTTTCCCGCTTCAAGGTGATCGGCTCGCTGCTGGGTGTGGGTGGTCTCGCGGTTTTTTTTCTCCATGGGGAAAAGTTGGGCGAACATTCCCCCATAGGCATTGCCGTTCTCATCGTTTCCGTTTTCATTTATGCCACGGGCAACATTGCCATTAAACGCTGGAATGACAACGTGTCACCCCTGTGGATCACCGCTGGGTCACTCTGGGTCGCCTTTCCCCTGTTTTTAACCGCCCTTTTGTTATCCCCAACCCCATGGCCAACCACCATCGGTTCCAAAAGTCTGGGGGCGATTCTTTATCTGGGGTTAGTCGCCAACGGACTGGGTTTTCTCGGTTTTTATTATCTTTTAAGTCGTGTCAGTGCCGCCAATGCCACCCTGGTGACCCTGACCGCCCCCGCCGTAGCGTTATGGATTGGGACCGTCCTAAACCATGAAACGATCCACGGCGGACTGGTGCTGGGAACACTGCTCATCCTCGGCGGGCTTGGTCTTTTTCAGTGGGAATCTTCTTGGTTTGCCCAGCGTCCATAGCGGCCCAAAACCATCCTATCATTTCTTTTGGGCTGGGAAAAATCTGATGGTATCGTTTGAGAAAATCCCATACAATTGGTGGTGGAGTGACGATGCCTATCCAGGGAGAAAAAGATCATGAGTGCCGTGGCCATTGCCATACCGTTTGATACTTTGGCCTTTGTGAGGAAACTGGAGACTGCGGGAGTCCCATCTGTCCAGGCGGAAGCGCAGGCTGAGGCGATCTCGGATGTGATTCAGAAGGTAGAAACATCCCGGCTTCAGGAGTTGGCCACCAAAGGAGATGTTCGAGAGTTTGAACTCAAACTGGCGACCACCAAGGCGGAATTGCAAAAAGAGATTGAAGTTGCCAAAAATGAAACCATCAAATGGATGATTGGCCTTGCCTTGGCACAATTGACCATGATGGCGGGAATTCTTGTGGCCTTGGTGCGTGTACTCCCTGGGGGACACTGAGTTTATTGAAACTTCCTCAGAGAATCTACCACATTAAAAAACTCCCCCTGGAAGGGGGGGAGTGGATGTTTTAAACGGACAGCAGAGAGTTGAACTAGGCTCCATCTCAGCAATCGATCATCTGGGATCCGCCAAGGTCACCTCTTCCCAGCCGGTGACCATCTTTTTAAGGTCGCTGGTGAGGGTTTTTCCCACCGTGGCCAAATAGATGTGCATGATCAAAAAGACAGTCAAGCCCACCCCCGCCAGATAATGAACAACCGCAATCAACCATAAACCTGCCATCCCTAAAATCGCCTCCGGGGCCAATTCCGGCATCAGCAACAACAAACCCGTGACGATCAGCGTCGGCAACCCCAAATAAACCACACACACATAGGTCAACTGTTGCAACGGATTAAACTTCTGCTCCCGCCGCACCGGAAAAGGATGCGCCGCACCCTGGAAGATTTCCACACCATAATAATGCGCCTGACGCAGCAGACGACTACTCCAACCCCGCCAATCGGGCTTATAGTGGCGAATGTTGCCACTGGTCCAGTTCCGCAGCACAAACACCAGATAACCCACAGTCAAAGCCAAACCTGCAAGATTATGCCAAGTCCGCGCCGTCGCAAACCCAACCAGTGTCCATCCTGAATCCGCAAAGTGCAAACTAAATCCGCAAGTCAGAAGGATGATGAAAAGCAAAGCGTTCGTCCAATGCCACGCCCGCAACCATAACGGGTAGAGCAACATCCATTGCGTCTTTGTCTCCGTGTTCATGATGACTTACCCCTCCTGCGTGAAAACCAACGACCGATCCCGTGGGCAGAAACACCAGAGACCGTCAACGCCACCGCAAAAATCCCCAACTTGTCCAAAGCGGAATGGCGGGTCATGCCAAGAACATAAGAATCGTCCATTACCACGCTATTGACAAAACCAAGCTTATCCTCCCCCCGTCCCAACCGATACTTGTTCAGCTTGGTCAGGAGAATGGAATCCCGGCTGTGACACGCCACACAATCCTTTTCCCCTTTGGCTGCCGGTTCGATCGCATGGACGACCGAACTGGGTCGCGGCGTATGACACTCCAAGCACCGCACCGCTTTTTGGTGCAGTTGGCCATTGGGGAGCCATGCATGGCTCTCTTCAAACGGCAGCAGGGTACTGTGACAATTCAGACACACCTGATTACTTTTCTCTACCACCGTCACCGTAGCATCCCCAATTTTATGCAAACGCCCCGCATGGGGATCATGACAAGAAAAGCAATTGAACTGCTCCGGCTGCATCTTATAGTGGACGCTCTTTTTAAAGTGCGCCGTAATGGCCTTCATCCGATATTTTTCAAAACCACGCTCATCTTCATGACACTCAAGACAGGTATCCGCCGTCACTTTATGCTGGGGGTGCGGCGTCTTGCGATACCCACCCCGGTGACAATCCACACAAAGATTGCCCTGGTGGTCTGCCTGATCCAAATCTGCCTGGCTGACAGACAAATTCACCAATTTTCCCGTTTCCGGCTTCACATAACCAAACGTTTCCATACCATGACAACGCAGACAAGGTTCGTTTCGCTCCAGATCACTCTGGGAGGCAAAGGATAAATCTGACTGCATCAAAAGCAAACTGGCCAGCACGGCACCCAGTGCAACATGCCTCTCTCGTTTTGCGGAAAACATCGCCCACCTTCCCACTCCTTAGGACATACTGGAGTTCTTCACTAAAATTCCCAATCTGACGGATCAGCTTCCTGGAGAACCCCTTTCCATAGGATCTCCCCAGGGAGCGGTTCAAGGGCATCATCATTTTATGGCATAGTAGACCACGGCGGCCACAACCGAGAATCGGGCAGCAAACATGCCCAACAAAATGGTGGTTCCAATGACTTTTCTGACCAATGCACTTTCGATCAGGGCCGGGCTTTGCAGGGTGGTGACCATGGCTGTGTACTCCCATTATGATAAGTCTAGCACTACTTTTTTTGGATCGCGGCTTCAAAAAGATTTTAAACCGCCTCTCTGTTATGACTATCGCATCGCCTGTGCCACCCAAACAAAATGATCAATAAATAAATATAACGTGCAATATTTTACAAATTTTATAATGTCTTACGACAGAAATAGCAATAAAAGATCGCCCCCTTCCCCAGGTGATCAAGAACTGAAAAACAAAGGCGCAACAATCCCTGAACGGAGGAATAAATCGAGCCTCTGCTTATATTTACAAATATAGTGGCGTCTGTGGGTGTTGTTCAGAAGATGAGACAAACTGTGTGGGACAAACTGTTCCATGAGACAGTTTGTCTCATGGAACTGAGAACTTTGGCGGGAACCTAGTGGTCCAACCGAACTATTTTGACTGGCAGCGATGGGCCGTCCTGCCAAGCAACTGCGAAAATAAACTAGTCAATTCAGTTCGGATAAACCACTAGCCTTTTCCAAAACTGCGACGATGCCGAAAGGTTTCAAGCCGCGCCCCCCGCACGGGGGCGACCAGGAGATGCCATCATCCCTGTTTTTTACAACGGGTTTCAATCCGCGCCC
>PEAO01000008.1:20395-44886 GCA_002753615.1 Magnetococcales bacterium DCbin2 | reverse complement strand
TCCCCCCCCCCTGTTGGCCATTGCCACCACCATTACCCGTGGCAAAAGTCGGCGTTGGAGACGTTGAAAGAACCTGTCCAATAGTCACGCCGCCCCCCAGAGCATTGCCAGCGATCGTACCCGCTTGGCCCTGGAATCCAATACCATTTCCGGCAGTTGCCGCCGTCCCCACCGCAGTTACCCCGGCCAGGGCTGCCAAAACCGCCTGGGATTGGGTCTGAGGCACAGTCGTCGCCACATTCCGATCAGTCTGGACAATCGGTGCCGGTTGCGTACTTGGCACCACAGAAGCGGTCCCACCGCCAAGAGTGGTCACAATCAAACGATCTTCAACCTGTTGCCCCGAGTTCAACGATTGGACGTTGGCATCATGGTTGACAAGAGTGGGTGCGCCACCGGCAGCTAAACCCCCATCCTCACCGACCTTATTCGCCACCCCAATACCACCCGATATCGCCCTTTCATTGCTTCCCTTACCGACTTGGGGAACAAAAGATCCTTCCCCCCCACCGGCATCGCTTACATGGGGAGAACCCGAAACCACCGCCCTCCCATCTTCCGCAACCATACCGCCGCTAGATCCGCCCAAAACCGCCGCATCATTGGCCCCGGTAATGTTGATTGTCACCAACCGGGCCGTGCCATCGACGCTGGAAACAGAAAAGATGTCGGTAACCACCTCCCCTTGCCGCAAAGATTGAACCGCAGGGGTATCATTGGCCAGTTGATACGTCCATGCACCATCGGGAGCCAAACTAAAGGCACCATATTGGCCCAATACAACGGTCTGGGGGACAAAAACCCCCTGGCCTGCGTCGGCATCGGCAATCGTCAACGTCCCCAGCGTTCTCAAAGTCCCATCTTCGGTCACATGGCCTGAGAAAACCCCACCCAGGACCGCACGATCTTCAACACCCGTCAGGTTGACGGCAAACGCCGCCAAACCCGTTGCCTGCCCATCGTTGACACTCAGGGAAAAAAGATCCCGGGCATCGGCAGTCAAACCATCGACGGCCAACGCATCGGGCACATAGGTCAGCACTCCTGTCGTCGTATCGACAGTCAATATGCCATAGTTCCCCACACGAGTCGCCTTGCCACCCACCACCGTCCCCCCCTGGATACCATAGGTAAGTACCTGACCGCCGTCGGCATCCATCGCCGAAAGAGTCCGGGATAGCGTTGCAAAACCACCATGAGCTGCGGTATCAACAAGATACCCATGAACCGGAGTCGAAAACTGTGGTGCATCATTAGTACCAGTGAGAGTAATCATCACTGTCGTCTGGCTACCATCTGCGGTTTGCACCGTAAACATCTCTTCGGAGGTCGCCCCTCCATTCAAGGATTGAACCGCCATCGACGCATTATCCAGCGTATAGGTCCAACTGCCATTGATCGCCATCTTCAACGTGCCATAGATCCCTGCGATTTCGGAAGCGATGAAGGTCGCTTGTCCACCATCCAAAGCGGGATAGGAGATATTACCCGTCGCCATAAGAGTACCATCTTCCCTAACATTTCCCTCACCGGTAATGGTGCCGGCAACCGACGTCTCTTCCTCGGACGATTCACCCGAACCACCTGAACCTCCCGACCCGCCCGAACCTCCAGAGGTACTCATCGCCTTGACCAATTTTGGGTCGATGATCCCCATTTCATTGTATTCACCCAACAAAACTACACTGATGATTTTATTGATAGGATCGATCGTGCCGCTCCCAGGAACAACAAAATGGTCCACCCCCTGGCTGCCAAACAGGGTGTCCACCCCAGGCCCCCCCAGGATTACCCTGGTTCCAGAGCTACCCACAGTCAGAGTATCCTTGACAAGCGTAGCATCCACACTATCGCTGCCGGTGCTTTGCACCAGAATCGGCATCCCAAGGCGAGGGCTGCCGGCGGTCATTTCAAAGTTGACCTGGGCATTATCTCCCGCCACCACCCGGAACACCGTGTCTGCGCCGCTCACCGTTAAGGTATCAACCCCCATTCCCCCCATCAGGTAGGTTTCACCCGCGCCAATATTCACGGTATCATTACCGCCCGTACTTGTGGAGGTCGTACCGATCTGTTGCATCCGACCGCTGCCAGCGGGATCGAAGGCGATAGCCCCGGCATCACCAAAAACCACGTTGCGATCACCCTCCTGGGTGCTGGTGTCGATGCGGTCATCCCCCGCCCCCCCCGCGACCAATTTGACCCCGGAACCGAGGCGAATCGTATCATTGCCTCCGGTCGTCGGCTGAAGGACATCGAAGAAAACATGCCCACCGAAAAGGCTGGATGCGCTGGGACTGGTACGACGATAATCAAGATTATCACCACCCACCACATCGATGCTGCGCGTCACCCCAAACACGTTGATGGTATCGTTGCCCATACCACCGGCCACCACGTTCAAATCGGTCAGTGGTTTGTCGGTGGGGGCATCCCCCGCCATGATCACCGTCAGGATGTCGGCCCCACCGGTCGAAGCATCGGAATCGGTCGTGGAAAACGCGGTCAACCGACCGGATGTATCAAAGTTCAAGCTGGCGTTGTCACCGGCGACAATCCGTTCCATCGCAGTGATACCATCACCCGCTTGGGATTGCAGACTGACGGTATCGGCACCAAAACCACCCACAACACTATTTTGGCCATCGGTACTCCCCACGGCACCCAGTTCGATGATGTCATTGCCCCCCTGGGCGATACCGGCACTCACCGCAGAACGCAACACCCCGGCATCATAGTTAATCCGCGCCGAATCACCGAAGACAATCCCGACACCTTTGCCGGCCCGGAGGGTATCGCCACCCGCCCCACCCACCACAACATGGTCGCCGCTGACCGTTTCAATAATATCCCCAGCCCCTTGTTCGGGAAGCAAACTGATCCCCCCCAGACGCGCCCCCGAAACACCTGCCGCACGGGTAATCTGACCGTTATCACCCAACAACGTTGCCTTCACCGTCTCCCCCGACACCCGCACCGTATCGGAACCCATCCCCGCTGCCAGCACCACCTCACCCAGGTCGCCACTGATGCCACCCACCGGTCCGATCCGTAAACTATCGACGCCACCCGTCACGCCGGTCAGATCCAGGGTCAACAGACTCGTCAAACTGGCCCCCTGATTTTGGATGGTTGCCGTCGCCTGAAAAATCAATTGCGCATTGTCGCCCGCGACTGCGCGAAACGCCTGTTCGGAAGATTCCACCGCCAAAGAATCATTGCCATAACCACCGATGAAAGCGATATCACCATCACCCACCGTCACCGTGTCACCACCACCAAACTGGGGTGATAGGCTCTCCACCTTTTGCAGCGTACCGCCCCCTCCCAGGTCGTAAGACAACAGACCGGAATCGCCCAAAGCGATGACCCGTTCATCCTTGCCACTCTCCCGGACTGTCGTAGCTTGAATGACATCGCTGGCAAAACCGCCGAGAATGATCTTGTCACCCCGACCGGTCCAAATTTGATCATCACCACCCAGATTGGTCACTAGGCTACCGATAGAGACATGGGCATATCCCAAAGGTTTGCGGTGCAATTCACCGTTATCGCCCAGCAAAACATCCTGACTCCGGTAATCTTGACGTACCAAAATGGTATCGGCCCCCATCCCCCCCATGACCACTTGGTAGCCCAGATCGGTCCCGGCGGCGACATCGGGTTTGCCCAAAGTAATGGCATCCGCTCCGCCGGTTGCGGAGATGGCATCGATGGTTTCAAAATCGGTCAACCCCCCTTTGACATCAAAACGGGCACGGGCATTGTCACCCGATATAAAACGACCCGTCCGTCCCGGTTTTTCACTGGCGGGCGCACCCACCGTTGTCGGCACCCCCGTCACCCCATGCAGGCCGGTAGCAGCGGCAATACCCTGAGCGATAATGTCCACAACGTCGGCACCGATGCCACCCATGACGACGGTGAACCCTTCCCCCAGGGTAATCGTATCGGCACCACCCAACGTAATGTCCGTCGCAAACATATCGCGCAGAATGCCATTTTTGGCAACCGTATCATAATCAAACTCACCATTGTCACCGATCACCAAGTGGGTGCCATCAACCGCCAGGATGGCATCCATCCCCACACCGCCCAGAACCACCTTGCCCCCGTTGCCTGCGGCGATGATGTCGTTGCCACCTTTGTCGTTAACCTTGGTCATCACCTTCAACATGACGTTGCTGATCGGCTCACGATGGGCTTCGCCGTTGTCGCCGATCACCACATCCTCGCTGGATGCGGCACCGGCGATCAGTTTTCCCGTCACCGGATGTTTGTAGGCCCCAGCAATATAGATTTCATCGTTACCCATGCCCCCAAAGATAAAATCGGTCCCCAAAATATCGCCCGCAGTGGCCGTCGGCCCCACCTTAATGACATCATCCCCCCCGGTCTCTACCTGGACGTCCAGGGTAGTCATATCGGTCATGCCACCCAGGGTATCAAAATCAATCTGGCCATTATCGCCGATGATCAGACGCATGGAATTACTGGTCGTCGTCACCGTCACCGCATCCAAGCCATAGCCCCCGATAATCGTTTTATCACCATTAGCGGTTTGGATGAGATCATTGCCCCCTTTATCCCATTGGGTACTGATGACCTGTTGGCGATAGTTGAGTGCAATCGCCGGGGAAGAGGGACGATTTAAGATGGTACCGTTATCCCCCAAAATGACATCGACGCTGGTGGCAGCGTTGGAGGTGATCGCTCCAGTGATGGGATCCAGGCTGGCGGCGATCAACACCTTGTCCGCCCCCATCCCAGCGATGACAAAGTTGGTCCCGATATTCTCCGTCGTCGTCGTGGGGGCGATGATGAGGACATCGGTATCCCCCGTGGTGGTCACGGTATCCAGGGAGGTCATGGAGAGCATACCGCCGACGCTGTTGAAATCAATCTGGCCATTGTCGCCGATCACCTGGCGAATGGAATTGCTGGTTGTCGTCACCGTCACCGCATCCTGGCCAAATCCGCCGATGATGGTTTTATCACCGTTGGCGGTTTGGATGAGGTCGTTGCCCCCCTTGTCCAACTGGGTGCTAATCACTTGTTGCAGATAATTAAGGACAATATCGGGAGAAGCGGCTTGGTTGGTGATCGTACCATTGTCCCCTAAGATGGTATCGACACTGGTGGCGGCATTCGGGGTGATGGCACCCGTTGCGGCATTCAGACTGGCGGCAACCAGCACTTTGTCCGCCCCCATACCGGCGATGACATAGTTATGCCCGATATTCTCCGCCACCGTCGTGGGGGCGATGATGAGGACATCGGCATCGCCCGTGGTCGTCACGGTATCTAGGGAGGTCATGGCGGTCATGCCACCGACACTATTGAAATCAATCTGACCATTATCGCCGATCACCTGGCGCATGGAATTGCTGGTTGTCGTCACCGTCACCGCATCCTGACCAAATCCGCCGATGATGGTTTTATCGCCGTTGGCGGTCTGGATCAGATCATTGCCCCCCTTGTCCAACTGGGTGCTAATCACCTGCTTCAGGGTGTTATAAGTCGTCGAAGCAACCGAATCCCAGCGATCAATCTCGCCGTTATCACTCAGGATCACGTCGGTACTATAAGCCGCGCCAGAGGTGATGGCCCCGCTCGTCGTGTCTAGGCTCGCCGATACAAGTACCTTGTCCGCCCCAACCCCGGCGATGATAAAATTGCTTCCCAGATAGCGGGCTGCCAGATCGTTTTGATTGCCCACGACGATAATGTCATCGCCGCCGGACGCCTCAAGAAGATCCAGACTTTTGAACACCACGGCACCACCATTTTGATCGGTGGTGAGCAGGGCATGGTCGCCGGCAATAAACCGGAAGTTGCCCCCCGTCGAACTGGCGGCGACGGCATTGATCACATCCTTGCCGGCACCCCCAAACACCACGGCGGAACCACTGCCAAGATTCAACGTATCATCGTTCCCCAAACCACCCGTCTCCGATACCGGGGCCTCGATGGATTCCAGCAGATGATTCCCCCCCGCCCCTGCCAGGAAAGTACGTTTGACCTGCCCGGAAACCGTTACCTCCGTGGTTTGAAACTTGACCGTACCGTTATCGGCCAGAATGATGTTGGTACTGCTGGCCGCATCGACCCCGGTGATCACATCCCGGCCACTCCCCGCCAAGACAAGATTACTGCCACTCCCCAGGTAGATGGTATCGCCACCCCCACCCTTGCTGCCGAACGTCGTCGCCGAAAGGGCCGAACGAAAATTAAAATCAATCTCCACCTTACCGAGGTCGGCCATGATGGTGTCGTTGCCTTCGCCGGTGCCGCCGACGTTGATCACATCGCCACCCAATGCCCCCAGGATAATATCGTTGCCGCTTCCCCCTTTAAGGGTTTGTTTACCGGCGGTGGAGAGACTCTTGTTTTCCAAAGTCTGCCCCTTCCAGATCCAGTTGCGACTGGCCGCACCAAATTCAGCCGAACCTGCCACCTGAAGGGAAAGATAATCGGTGACGTTCTGCAAATCGGCATCCAGCGGGCGGGTTTGAGATCCCGTCAGATTTTTATAGGTGACAAACGTATCGGCCACCAGTAGGTCATGCGCCGCCTTCCCTTCCAAAATGTCGGTGCCGTTGTTGCCCACAATCAAATTGTTACGGCCATCGCCCAGCAGACGGTCTCCCGCTACGCCACCAAAAATGGTATGAAACCCCCGCACAGTGATTGTGGTAACTCCCGCACTACCGAACGCGCTCGCCCCTTCCAGATCCAGGGTGACCGACTCGGTATATTCGGAAAAGTCAATGGTGTTGCGGGCGTTGGCCACTTCATTGCCACCGGCGTCATGATACCCCCCCCCCGCCGTATCCCCAGAAAGCGAGCCGGTCAATGAGGCTCCGTCACGAATACGAAAGACATCGCTCCCCTGGCCACCGATGATATTTTCGATGCCGACAAACTTAAAACCACGCCCTCCGTTATCCCCCGCATCCTTCATATCCTGGTGGGTCGTCGCATCAAATTCCGTCTGCGTCATGCCGCTGCCACTTCCCTTGACCCAACCGGCGTCGGTCTCGGTGATGGTCACCAGAAGGTTGGCGGCGTCCCCGGAAAAATCGATGATATCGCTCCCCGAACCACCCTGAATGGTATCGATGGTGGTCAAATCATCCCAGGAAACCTGATTGCCGTCGCGTGTCGCCTGCCAGTAGGCATCATCGATGGTGACGGCGTCGGTTTGTGCCGAAAAATCAAGCAGGTTGCTCCCCTGGGTATCTTCGATGGTCACCATTCCCCATTCATCGATGAAGCGGTAGGTATCATCCCCCGCCCCCCCCTGCATCAGGGTCGTCCCGCCACGGGCGATCAGCCGGTCATTGCCAGCACCACCGTCCAGGGTCGCCGTTCCCGAATCGGAACCGATGAGAATATCATCCGCCGATCCACCCTTCAGAATGTCGGTACCACCGCCGGCGATGAACAACACCGGAAGATCCAAAGCAGCCGCATCGAACAGATCGTCACCCGCACCACCAAAAGCCTTGACCCGGGTGACCCCGGCAAAGGTCTTGGTATAGGTCAACCCATTGGTCAGCACGGCGGAAATATTCACCATGCCGCCACTACCATCCAGGGTAAAAGACTCATTGCCATCATCGGTACTGCGCCGTTTGCGGTCGATGGCACCTTTGTTGACCGCATCCTCACCATCAATACTTGGGGTGGTCGATCCGGCATGGAGCGTCAAAACCGAACCATCCATGGATCCCAACACCGGCTTTTTCGCCCCAGGGTCATGTTCCCATTCAAAAAGGGTGACATCCATGAAGGTCCATTCCCAGACCCGAACCCAGTCGAACAACACATTGAGATCCACGTAGGCAGCGATATAGGCCGAACCACGCAGGTGCATCTCCACCACATCCAGGGGATCTTCCGAAACTGCCGCAATCAACTCCGAAGCGCGGTACTTGCCATCCTTGTTTTCGTCATAGATATCCAAAGTACCCGTCAGTTTGATCCCCCCCTCGACTCCACCGCGGACAATAAAGGCATTGAGTTCCGCAAAGGCATAAAGCTTGGCGTTCAGGGTGATTTCGGGCTGGTCCACCCCGTTGACGATATTATCGCTAACATAAAACCCGTCGAGGATATCGGTCAGGTTGTGGCTGTCAAAAAATTTGCCGATGCCATAGGTGTCGAACCCCAGGGTCAACGCCACATCAATGCTGATGTTACCGCCAACACCCACGTAAAGGGGTGGATAGATTGGGTAGGAAACCCGGAAACCGACATCCAGGTTAAGATTATTCGGAGTAAACGTGATCAAATCTGCCGGTTCCCCCATCAACATCGCAATCACCGAACCGACGGGATCATCCAGGATGGGAAACGCCAAGGCACTTCCAGGTTTCTTTAATTTATTCTGGAAATCGTTGAAGGCATCCTTGGGTGAAACGGTCTGCTGCCCCGGCATGTCGATATCGGGAAGGTCAATATTGATGTCGGGAAGCGACGGCAGGCTGGGCAATCCAAAGTCAAAACTAAAATCAAAATTGGGGAGAAGATCCAACAAACTGATCTCAGGCAACCACACATCCGGCATCTGCACCGTGATCACGAGGTTCTCATTCACCAGTGCGGCGAGCAAACCGGCGTTGTTGGTAATAATGCTGGACCACCCCAAGTCCGTCGATTGCGTCTGCTCCCAGGTAAATTCCTTCCCCAATCCGATCCAATGAACGTCAGGCCACTCCACCTTAATCTGCGGCAGGAATCCGGCAATGCTGCCCAACGACACATTGAAGGAGGCCCCGGTCATGTTGATGGTCTTAATGTTGCCCTGATTGACAAACATGGCGAGTGCTTCGGGCCAATCCACAATGAACTCACCTCCCGATGCCCATTCCCAGGTATGGTCACCAATGGACCAGGTCATTTTGGGCAACAAGATCTTCAATACCGGCAACACAGCGGTATCAATGGTGATGTTAGGAATTCCCACCGTGACATCAAACCGTGGGGCAAAATCTCCCGACAGAATATCGGATAGATACAAATCCTGCCATCCCGCCTTGATGTTGAGTATGAAGTCCCCCGACAGTCCGTCAACGGTAAAATGATACGGCGTCACATTGATATAAGGGGCGGGAACCTTCACATCGGCGTTTAAAGCAAAGTCAAACGCCAAAGCGGGCATGTCACCCTTAAAAATATTCAATAATGTCGTATTCTGACGCCAGCCAACCCCCATGTCCAGGCTGAACTCAAAGCCATCCTGATTGACCTTGACATCGGCCAGTTGCGAATAGGGAAGTTTCACGGGAACGTCAAGATTGGCAAGGCCAGGGATAGAGGGAAGAGCCGATAGGTTAAGCTTGCGATCCTTCGTGCCACTGACCACGAATGCCTGCGATACCGGGATCAACATCCCCTCGGTCCCGGTGGGCAAACCATCGATCACATCCAGCATGTTGACCATGGCGACGAGGAAATCAACCTGGGAAACGCCACCAAATAACGACGACATGTCGGAGGCAAGATCCACCGTCGAATAATCACGTCCCATAAGATCGGACAAACCGGGAATCGGGGTCGTCAAGGCATCGATGACCGGCATGATGGGATCGGTGACATCTTGGATAAAGCCGACGACCGGGTTTAAAAACTTGGTAAAGAAGGTTCCGACATCGAGATAAACGTCGGTCATCCAAATGTTGGGGGCACCGACATGGAACAGCTTGTCGTAACCGGAGGTAAAGAACTGTTCAATCTGTTGAACATATTGATTTTTATTGCTGTTTTGCCAAGTCATGTGGAAATCGCCCACGACCTTCGGCAGATAGCCTTCGCCACCCAGGGAAATTCCCAGCTCCATGTGCAGATTAACCTGGGCCTTGGCTTCCCATTCCACCGCCACCAGATCGGCCAGTTTGGCAGTGCGCAAATCGCTGTAGGTCAATCGGCCATTGGTCAGGCTTGACAGTGCCGCAATACCGAACAACCCCTTGTCCTTAAGATCGACCGCCAGGTTGAGTTGCAACCGGGTCCGGGAGCCATCGGCCCCCGTATCCCCGTGAAACAAAGTCGCACTGCGGCCATAGGTCGGCGACTGTGCCCCCGACAAACGCCCCATGGAATCGGTACCGTTCCCCCAGATCCCGGTATCGTTGTCCCGAATCCAGCCATCCCAGTTGTCGGTGAGGGTTCCATTGAGGACAAAGAGTTGCGCATCCAGGGTTGCGGGTCCTCCCCCACCACCCGGAGCCAGGAATACATCGATCTGGGCTTGAACCTCCTTGGCGGCGGCGGTAAACGTCGGTTTGCCCACCAACCAAAGGTTATCGATGTGCAGATCATGGAAATTCGAGGCAACCCCCGTGGCGATCCCGGGGTGGGCCGGATCGTAGGTAGTGATTTCACCAATACCCGCATTACCGGGCATGTTGGTGACCAAGTAGAAACCATCCTGGATATCCAGACCAAATCCCAGATAAATATCCCAATCCAAGGCCAGTTGAACCCCACCATCCAACGCCAGGGAAAGTCCAGGGACACCAATATCGAAACTCAGGTCAAGCTGAGGGATGTAGGTTTGACCCAGATGCATACGAAATTGCACGGCGGTACTCTGCGCCAGCGCAACGGCGGTTCCCACCTGGATCGCCTGTTCCGTCACCGCCGCCTTCAATTCGGCAAGACTCGCCCTGACCACCACAGTACCAGCCGCCCGCGACGCTGCGGCATCCGCCGCCAGTGCCCCCGATGAAGGGACAAAATCGGTCAATACATCGCCGAGAACCGAGGCGGTGACCCCGGCCCCAAACACATCGCGCAGCAGACTTTGATAGGTGTAACCATCGGCAATCTTACCGGCAATGAAAGTGACGATGTTTTGCAAGGAGTCAAAAAAAGTCTTGTCCTCGCCGGTACTTTCAACCAAATCCCACAGTTCGCCCGCCGTCGCCTCCATGCTGTCGATAGCCCCGGAGATATCCTCCAGAATTTTGCGCAAACTAGAATCGATGATGATATCCCCCCCCTTGCCAATATAACAGGGGGTGCCATCATCATGGAGAATGGGGTCGCCATTGCTGTCCAAATTGGCCAAGTTCATCCCCGATGTTACCCAAGCGGTCCGCTGACCCGGCAACACCGCTGGAATGTCCCCTGGTTGGGCCACACCCAAATATTCGGCCAGGGCGGGATCAATTTTGGGTGTCCCGATACCAGCGATATATTCCACCACGATATCGTCGGGGGTGATCAAAAAGTCACCGTTGTAATCTTGAAGGAAATTCAAGAATGGATTGGCACTGATTTCACCGGCCTGAATGATGAAATCATGATTGGTGTCGGTGGTAAGCATATCGAACATGAACATGCGCAAGGCGTTATCCAAACCGCCATAGATATCTACCGCCGACGACAGGGCATCGTTGAGTGCCTTGACGACGTTGTGCCGCAAATCGGAAACAAAGTTGGTTGCCTCCCGGAGTTGGTCGCCGATGATGGGGAGGGATAACACATCGCTGAAGGCATCCAACCCTTTTTGGATGGTCTCCAAAACCTTGTCCACGGTGTTGATGACCAGGGTAGGATCGCGCAGAAGAAAAAGAAGCGGCCCATTGACCGGCTCATCCGGTTCACAGTTGGGTCCAAGGGCATGTTCCAGCACCACCGTCAACTCTTTCTGCCAATATTCAAAGTCGGGGAGGATCAGGCTGACATCAAAACCTGCCGTCGTGGGGTTGGCCTGAGGGGTGGCACTGAACAGGGCCGTCGCTCCGATGGTCACGCTGGACGGGGTTGTCGTCGCCCCCGCACCATCGGTCGAGGTATAAAATGGATCCAGATTGACGTGTTCCAAAGCGGCTTCATTGTCATCATCCACAGGTGCCCCTTCCGGGGTTGTGACCGGCGTACCGTTGCCGGCACTGGGACGTTCGGGAAGTGCCGCCTGTTTCACCTGGCTGGAAATGACGGTGGCACTGTTGGTCCCCTCCGCCGTGTCCTGCAAGGTAGTGCCCCCCTTGCCACCCATTTTGGCAAAGGTATCGCCCAGATGGATGAAATTCAATTCCATCTTACCCAACGGCAGCGGATTGAGAAAACCCTCGATCTGCTCGATGGCCAATTGGCCCAGTTCATCGGACACCTTGAGAAACAGCGGGAGTGCCACCGAGGCCGAACCATCGAAGATCACCTCAAAATTACTGCTCTTCAAAGTGGTCGCCGCCACCGCCGACAACCCGCCATAGGCACCAAAATATAAACGGCCATCATTGGCACCATCCTTGTCGTCCGAATGCAGCATAAGACCACTGGTTCCCGACAAGGTTAGGTTGGCCGTGCCTCCGGTTACCCCCAGGCTATAGATCCCCTGGTTGGACTCAAAGGCCATCCCGGCGGCACTGGCGGAGAAGGCATCCAGACGGGCGTAGGTTCCAGAATCCCCGGAAAACCCGGCGATGCCACCGGCAACATGGTCATAGAGGAAGAGTCGCCCCTTGTTGACACTGGCACTGGCCAGATCGATCCCCATCTCCAGATTGAAGGTCATGTCGGCATGAAGTTGACATTTGGCGGTCCCTTCGGTGTCCTTAAGCTCCCGGAGTGCCCCGATCAACCCAAGCAGTTCCGCCTTAGCCGCATCGGAAAGCAATCCCAACAACGCCGAATCATTGAAGATAAGATCCAGGGGAACCGACTGGTTCAGGACCACCCGATAGGGGACAGTAATCCGCAACGCCTCCTTGCCGCCCGTGTTGTCATTTTCCAGGGTGACCGCACTGGCATCGATACCAAAGGCGTCGGCCAGGGCCGACTTGAGATCCAACAACCCGACACCATTCCAGGTATCCAGTTGTGCCTCGACCTTCTTGAACCGACTGGCAAAGTCGAAAACGTCCGAAACACTCGTTCCCAATACGGGCAAAGCCCTTCCCAACTCCCCAAACGCCCCAAGGTCTCCCAAGTCACCCAGCAAACTTCCCAAAGAATTCAAATCGGACTTGAGAGAGGTCCAGGTAACGCCGGTGAAAGGGGTCAGATCCCCCAGACCATCGGAAGGGACGATCACAACCGCCGTCGTCGGCTCTGCCCCCGCCAGGGCTGCGGCCATATTACTGATATCAATCGTAATACTGGTTGCCGTGTCCAGACCCGTGGCAGAAACCCCATCGGGAGTCAAAACGCCGATGCCACTGAGACTTAATTTCGCTATGGGCGACGTACCAATCGTCCCGGCCTGATTGCGAAAATCCAACGCGGTGACATAATCCCCCTCCAGAAGCCGACCCTTGATGGCAAAATTCTTCAAGGTGATATCCTTGGCACTGACAACACCCCCCTTGAGGGTCAGCAAAGCACCGCCTTTGCCAACCAGATCGGTCGCCGCCATCAGGATATCGATATTGGCCTGAACCGCCACATCGGTGGTATTACTCCGGGCCGTATTCAACGCCGCCCGGATCGCTTCACTGATATCCGACACCAAATCATCCAGGGAGGTGTTGCCACTGGTACGGCTGGTGCGCACCAAAACGTCAACCGGCTGCGCCAGACCACCGACCATCACCCCCAATCGCAGGTCGGTCAACAGAATCCCTGTGGCACTATCATAGATTTGCGTCGGATTGCCAGCCAACGTTAACGTCGTGGTCGGGGCGGTAAAGGTCAGGGCGTTGGCGGTCTGACCCACGACGCCCGCCTGACCGACGGTGACGAACACATGGCCCGCATAGGGATCACTGCCCAGTTTGGCAATCAATGACGCATGAATAGCCGCATCGATATCCGCCGCCAAGTCACCGACCGTGGCGTTGGCCTGGGTCGCCGATTTCAATACGACGACATCGAGCTTGACACTGCCCACCGTGACCAGAAGCCCGACATCACGCAAAAGCTGGCCGTTGCTCTGGTAGGGTACTGCCGTCGCCGATACCGTGCCGCTGGTTTGCAGGGCACCCCCCATTCCCAAAAGAGACTCCTGGGATGAAACAGAGTCAAACAAATCGTTCAGGCTGATGCGCTCACCCGCCACACCCGCCAAACCATTGCGCAGATCAAACCGAAGGCTCCCCTGGTAATCGGCCCCCAGGTTAGCGAAAGTCAGATTCAACATGCCCAAGGTTGCCTGCCCCAGAGTTGCCAAAGTAGCGGGCGTCGCCCCGACCTGCCCATGAACAACGGCACTGTATTGGCCACCCAGAACGGGATCGATCAGGAACACATAAGCACCGGTGGTGTTGGCAAACTGACCGGGGGTAAAACCCAATTCATTGGTCGCCGGATCCCTGCCATCGACCATCACCTGCAAGGAGGCCAGTTTGGGGCTGAGGGTGACAATTTCAATCTGGTTATTTCGGAGTATCGCCTTGACCGCATCGCTCAAGGTGGAAAATCCCTTACCGCCAGCCCCCGTCCCCAGGTAACTATGTCCGGTGATGCTGGTGGCGGCAAAAGCGGCATTCAAGTCATTCACCAAATCATTGGTATTGGCATTGCCAGCGTCTGAAGCCAGGGTGATCGTCACGGCGTCGGACTGGTCGATCAGAAGATCAAAGGTGGCGGTCGCGCTCAAACGACCGTTACTGGGAAGGGTAACCGCCTTGGGGGCAGGATAGGCGGTAGCACTCTTAAATCCCAACGTACCAGACATGGGATTGGGCAACACACCGACCAAGGGGTTGACGGCTAATTTGACCGTATTCAGCGTCGCCTTGATGGTAAATTGTAGTTGCTGGTTGGCATCCTGTCCCACCGTGACCAGTTGGCCCAGATTGGCGTAACCAAGCCGCTCCAGCAACCCTCCCGAAGCAACAGTTTTGTTGGCCAAAACCGACTGAAGATCAGAAACCAGATTAGCCCGCGTCGTATTGTCCGCCGTACTCGCCTGGGTGAGTGTCAGATCGTAAGATTCACCGTCAAAAGCCAAGCTAAAGGTGCCATCATTCAAAAGAATTTTAACCGCCGAAGTATCAGCCGCCTTGGCAGTCAATGTACCGGTCATCGCCCCCCCAGCCCGCAAGGCAAAGCTGTTCAGATTGGCAAAATCAAACCCGATGGTACTTTGGAAAGAGGCTTGGGTAGACAGATCCAGGGTAGTCTGGGTGGAGAGGGCAGAAAGATCGCCAACACCATCGGAAAACTGGAGTAAAACCGCATGAACAGCCGCATCCGGTGTCAATTTGACATCAAACATCAAACTTTTGGTCACCGCATCAAAGCGGGGGTTGACCGCAAAACTCGTCCCCGCCGGCAACATGCCGTTCACTGCGTTTTGGAAACGATCCATCATTTCGTTGAAGGTCACGAAGGTCGTGACGCTGTTGACCGCCAAATCCTGACCTTCCGCCTGCATACCCAAACGAGTAATGGGACCAAAACTTTCACCGGCGGCGGAGGTCAACCCATGGGTGTTGAGCCGCATTTGCGGACAATCTTTGGCGGCCCAAATCCCCTTGAATTCAATGTCAAAGGTGTTGCTCTTGCCGGCAACAGCTGTCACGCTGATGTCGCTCGCGGAAAAATCGGGATTGCCCTGTTTGAACAGGGTGATCAGGGCCGTCTGAAGTGTCGCAGCACTGCACCCCAGGGTGATGGGATCGCTCTGATAAAACAACGTTCCCAGTGAAACCCCGATAACAAACGAGCCGCCGCTGGCGTTAGCAATCGATAACCGCTGAATTTCATTGTGAGCCGCAACAGCCCCCACCGCTGCCGCAGCTTGTTGCTGGGTGGCCAAAACCCCTTGCGCCGGAACCGCGCTCGTCCAGACACCCGCCGTTGTGGTGTCCACGGTCATGGTCGGGTAGGTACCGTAGTTGGTGGCATCCTTCTTCCCAAAACCAATCTCATACACGAAGGTGCCGTTATCGGCGGCATAATCGCTGCTCACATCGGTCACCGACAGCCCGGTCACCCCAGGCAGGGCACCCGCCAAGGCCGTTGCAATAGCCGCCGTGCCGGCATTGGCAGCGATGGCGGCGGTGGTAAACCCCACGTTGTTGGCGTTTGTCCCCTTGAGGTAAAAGGAGGAACCACCCCCATGCACGATGGTCAAGCGTTGAATCGCTTCACTGGTATCGGAACCGGCGGCAATCTGTTTGACGCTCACGGTGGAAGAAGGGACAATCCGAAGGACATCAAAATCACCTGGGTTGGCCTGGGCCAGGGTGATTTTTCCCCAAATTTTGCCGTCGGTCCCACGAGAAAATTCGCTGGCGGAGACATCGATCAAGCTCCCTGTCGTCACATCCGCCCCGGGAACTACCACCAAGCTCTGCACATCACTTTCTGCCAGGGACCCGATGAATTGGACGGCATAGTGTTTGGGTCGTCCCGTCACCACGACTTTCCCCGCCCCCAATACCGACTCCAAGGCGTTCTGAACCTCGATGGGGGTCGCCGATACCGGGATCAGACCGGTCAGATCTCCCCCGGCTCCCAATTTTAACTGGTAGCTGCCACTGGCAGCATGGACTTTCAGGATTTGCTCTTCACTAGTTTTGTCAGCCCCGACCAGGGTTGCCCCCCCTTGAAGGCTTTCTTCAACCTCGAATAAATCCCCCGGCCAAGCCAGCCATCCATTGACCGCAGTGGCAATTTTGCTCCCAATGAGTTCCGCGAGTTGATTGATATGGGTAAAGGATGCCGTTTCTAGTTGACCAACGGAGATGGTAACCACCGAAGTTCGCTCATCGCCGGGACGTTGGACGTACAGATCGAAGGCGCAATTGCCCGCAATCATGGGAAGCAAGGGGTTAACCGGTGCAATCGTCGGAGAGATGGCCTTGCTGGCGGTAATGCCAGAAATCAGCGTCGTCGCTAGGTGATTATCAATGACATCGTTGACGGCACTGCTGAAATCGAGGGCATTTCCCAGCGCAAGCTGGGTAAAGGGAAGCTGGGCGTCAAATTTTCCCGAATCACGAAGCAGTTCCAGGTAGGTACCCAAATCCTGCAACATTTTGACCAGTTGCGTGGAATTAAGGCTGGAGAAGGCTTGTAGCTGACTGAAATTGCTGGAAGCGACCGTCAGCGGTTTCAGGGTAACGGCATCCCAGGATTCCGCAGAGGTGTTGACCCCGGTAACGGTGGATGCGGAAAGCCCGGAATCGATAGTCAGATCACCTGTCACTGTGGCCGTGACGACAACCCCCTGCTTGATCGTCGCAGTAACGGTATAGGATTGTCCATTGGCGAGTGTCAGCGCACCCAATGTGGGGACCGGGTTTGTAGACAGATCCAAACTCCAGGCACCACTGGCATTCGGCGTAACGGCGTAAGTCGCCCCTCCCACCACAACACTGAGCAATTGCCCAGCGTCGAGACTGGCATTGCCAGTCAAAACGGGTAAAAGCGATGGGGTACTCCGGCTGTCCACCGTCAGAGAACCAAAAACCACATCGACATGAGGCGTGCCGCCACCCAGGACCGAAAGATTCGTAGCACCCAACGCCCCAGAGAGGTCCATGGAGAGATTGGCCTTGACACTGTGGGCACTCGCTGGATCGACGGCAAACAGTTCGGTATAGTCGTCATCGCTGGGAATCTTAATGCCGGAAGAATCCACCGCATCGATGGCGGAGAATTCAATTTTTCCGGTGTCGAACGTCATTTTACCCGTGGCGGTGACATCAAGAATCCCCAAAACAGCCCCAACATTCAGGGTCGATGATTTGGCTTTGATCTGAGCGTCAAGAGTATTGATCGCGATGGTGCCCGCATCAAAGTCGTAGGTGGCGGCGTAGTGAATGTCGGCGACCAGAGGAATCCCCTGACCCGTTTGGAAATCAAAACCCAAAGGTTTGAGGTCTTCACCAAAACCAAATCGTTGAACAAATTCCCGGGAGAGGGTCAGATCAACCCCCAATGTGTCTCCATTTTCGGTGAAATGGATGGTACGAGTTCCCGCTGTGTTATCGACCAGAGATTCCAAATGACTATAGACACCCATACCATTGAGATAATCGCCAAGGCGGTCCATCAATCCGCTCATGGAGTGACTACCCGCCTGGGCCAGATAATCGTCGAGTACGGTGGTATTGGCGGTGGTTTTAAAACTCAGAATATCGCCCAATGAGCGGCCATCATTGGTTTTGAGAAGGCTGGCAAAGGAAAGATCGACCATGGGCATGGTGTAGGAAAGTTCCTCGAATGCATCCAGTTGCAATCCCAGTCGGCCAGCGGCGACAAATGGGGCGGTCGAGGAGACCGTCGCGTTAAGATCCAACGTTTTGTTGGGCACAACCGCTGCCAGGAGGTGATCATAGCCGGGGGCGGAAAAAGAAGCTGCCTCGATGGCACCGGTGGCTTTCTCCAGGATCCAGTCCCCTCCGCTGCCGACCGAACCGCTGGCATCCTTGGACGCCGCCACATCGGCTCCAGTCAATTGTCCGATTCGGTCGATGAAAGCCCCCCCCTCCACTCCAGCGGCGACATCGCAGCCATAGAACATTAAATCAGCACCAGGGGCCATGGCGGCGTTCCAAGACTGCAACTGCTGCCGATAACTTTCCAGATTGGCCAAATTCAGCGTTGTGATTCCCAACCGCAAGGCGGCGATATCCCCATGACTCAACACGTGGATTGCCTGAAGCCCCTGATGGCCATCGAGCCACTGGGTCATCTGGTCGATACCATCGCGGGTAGGGTCGAGCAGGACGACTTCGACCCTGCCCGGTTGCGACTGTTGCGCGCGGGATTGCAGTGCTTGGGTCAGGAGGGATCCATAATCTTGAACGTTGGGATCGACAAAGACGATCTCGTTGGCTTTTTCGGTTGCCGACGATGGCACGGCTATCTTGTCTGGGTTTCCGGCTTCCACGGACAGGACCGCATCCCCGGTCGCAACGGGCTGGCTGAGGAGGACTTCCTGGGCATCTTCCTGTGGCGGCGGCGCAGGAGGGAGCATCAACCCTTCCCCGGAAAGGAGAAACCGGGGTTCCATCGCCTCGACATACAACAGCCGTGGCCGACCGGGATCGGGATTGTGGCTGGTGCCAGACCATGGCCCCAGCAATCGACGCAAGAGATACCTAGTGTGACCGTTTTCACCGACAGGGAGATCTTTGCGCATTCGAGTCGCTACCTTAGCTGGTGATTTCTCTTCTTCATCCAATCCCCTCAGAACCAGACTATTTACCTAGAAGGAGCAGGAATTCCACGCAACAAGCCTTCAGTGCTGATATCTTCATCAATTTCATCCCAGTGAATACCATAACCACCACCGCACATTTCCCATTGCTCTCTTTGCCTCTGGGTAGCGTTGGCCAGTCTGGGAAACCATGCCAGGGGAGCGGAAATAGTCCTGCCATCCATCAAATCAACATCAATGGCATCATTTCTTACCTGGACATTTTTTACACGTTCATCTGCTCGAAGTGCCAAAATACCCATACCAAACCTGCACCGAAACACCCGCACGCAAACCCACTATTTCTCTGCTTTTCCAACCCCAAAAGACCAGATTATTCCCTTTCCATAAAGAAAGCAAAACCAAAAAAGTGGAGGGGCTTCCAAAAGTGGCGGATCAGAGGGAGCCAACCCATTGAGAACCACAGCCAGAGGGACTTTGCGGTAGAAGAACCGCTTGTGTTTTAAGCTAAGGATCAACCTAAGTAAGGCCGCAGAAGGGCCAAAAAACCGGGGATGGAGGCATACCAACGTATCTTCCAACAAAGCAACCAAGTCACAAAAATAAAAATGGTGCGGATGGCCGGACTCGAACCGGCACGGCTCACGCCACTGCCCCCTCAAGACAGCGTGTCTACCAATTCCACCACATCCGCGTTTGGTGGCAGACAAACTATCAAACTTCAATCCCGATTGGCAACCATTTTCATTGCACACGATAGCCTGTAAACTCATTCGCTATGAATACTTCCTACGATTCACGTCCAATTGGCATCTTCGATTCCGGTGTTGGTGGCCTCACTGTCCTCCAGGAACTGCTCTCCAGATTTCCTCAGGAAAGCTTTGTTTATCTGGGAGATACTGCCCGTGTCCCCTATGGAACCAAGTCGCCGGCAACGGTGCAGCGTTACACCATTCAGGTGGCGGAACTTTTATTGCAACAAAATGTTAAAGGGCTGGTCGCCGCATGTAATACCGCCTCAGCCCTGGGTCTGACCGCCCTGCGCGCCCATACCACCGTCCCGGTCCTGGGTGTGATTGAACCAGGATGCCAGGCGGCGATTCGTGCCTTGCAGGGAAAAATTGGCCGGATCGGTGTCATCGGAACCCATGCCACCATCGCAAGCAAAGCCTATGCACAGACACTTTCGGTGTTGCTCCCGGAATGTCCGGTGCAATCCTTGGCGTGTCCGTTGTTTGTCCCGGTGGTCGAGGAAGGGTGGACCTCCCAGCCGTCTACCCAATTGTTGATCCGGGAAAGTTTGCAACCATTCATCGATATGCCAGTCCATGTTTTGATCCTTGGGTGTACCCATTATCCCATTCTCAAGCCAAAAATCTCTTCCATTTTGAACCCCGATACGGTATTGGTCGATTCGGCGCAGGCGGTCGCTCTCGCCTTGCAGCAACTGATCGACACCCGAAAAATACGCCCCGCCGTCCAAAGAGATGGCGTCCGCTTTTATGTGACCGATGCCGCAACCCGTTTTCGTGAAGTCGCAGCTCGTTTTTTACCGCAGCTTCCCATAGAATCGGTCGAAGTGGTCGATTTGTAACGATGAACCAGACTTTTGAAACAAACTTATGAGGGTGCAATGACTGACAATCCGTGGATTATCGATGTTGATACCGAGGGGTTTGAGGAAAAAGTATTGCGTCGTTCACTAAAAACCCCTGTCATGGTGGACTTTTGGGCATCATGGTGTGGACCGTGCCGCACGTTGGGGCCGGTGCTGGAAAAACTGGCCCATACACAAAAAGGGCGTTTTATCCTGGCCAAAATTGATTCTGACCGCAACAAACATCTGGCACACCAATGGAACGTCAAAGGGATTCCGGCGGTCAAATTGTTTGTCGATGGTCGCTTAAAGGATGAGTTCACCGGTGCGCTCCCAGAATCGGAAATTTTGCGATTCTTGGACCGAGCCATCCCATCACCCAATGACCGACGCGCCGCCACCGCCCGACAACTGGTCGATGCAGGAGAATGGGACAAAGGGGCCGTAATCTGCGAGGAAATCCTAGCTTCGGACCCCCAACATGGACCTTCCCTGTTGCTCCTGACCCAAATCTCCCTGGATCGGGAAGATTGGGAAAAAGGGGAAGCCTTGTTCTCACGATTGACCCCGGCCAGTGCCAAAACACCCGAAGCGATCAAGCTTAAAGCACGCCTGACCTTCGCGGGAGAAAAAGGAAATCTGGATACTCTGCGTCAAAAGGTTGTGGACAATCCCGATGATTGGGAGGCCAAATTACGCTATGGACAATCCTTGGTCGCCCTGGAAAACTATGCCGAAGGGATGGACCAGTTTTTGGATATCCTGAAGAAAAATAGCACGTTTCAAGATTCAGCCGCTCGACACGCCATGATCAATACGTTTGAACTTCTCGGTCCAAAACATCCCTTGGTCACCAGCTATCGTTCTAAAATGTCGGCAGTGCTGTTCTCGTAAGATTAACATCAACATGGTATTGGAGGGGCATTGCCCATGCGTTCCGTCTCCATCTTCGCCGTATTCATCCTTGTGGTTCTCCTAGTCGCCGCGTTGTTCCCGGAAGCCCTCGTGCCCGACACCCTGCCTAGCATCCTGCTTGGCAAGCTGCCTCAGGATCTACCCGAAAACTTGGTTGTGCTGCTCCAGGAAAATAATCAACAGCTTTTATATGCCGCCCTTGGTATCGCCCTGATGTTGCTCCCCGCCATTTTCATCATTCGCCCCCCGCAATCCGCCAAAGCCCCCAAAGCACGCGCAGAGGCGGTGCGACCCCAGGCCCAACTCCCAGGAACCGAGCGTTGCGAAGCGGAAATCGTCGCGTTTCTTGGTGTCCTTCAAGAAAAGGGCCGTTTGGTTGATTTCCTCATGGAGGAAATCGCCTCTTACGAGGATTCCCAGGTGGGTGCCGCCTCCCGCGTTATCCACGAAGGGTGCCGCAGTGCCCTGTTGGAACATTTTGATATTGTACCTGTGCGCGATGAACCCGAAGGATCCAGCGTCATCGTCCCCGCCGGTTTTGCCCCCGATACCCACCAACTGACCGGAAAAATCACCGGAGAAGCCCCTTTTACCGGAGTTTTGGTCCATAAGGGTTGGAAAACCAATCATGTCAAACTGCCGCGGACACTCAAAGACCAGGGGGGGCGGTTGCCCACCATCGCTCCGGCCCAGGTCGAACTCAAGTAGGCGTTCATCCATGCCAACCCCAATCATGAGGCCATAGCCCAGCCATGACCAAGCGATTTATCCTGGGTATCGATCTTGGAACCAGCAACAGCGTGGTTGCCGTCGCCCATCCCGACCCCGGCGAGACCACCGTCTCCCCAGTGACGCAAATCCTTGGACCCAATAAAATTGGGGAAAAAAATACCCTCCCATCGGCCCTCTATCTACCCCACGAAGAGGAATTCCCCGCCGAAGCCATCAAACTTCCATGGCATTCTAAAACCGATGGTTCCACCATCATCGGTCATTTCGCCCGCGAACATGGTGCCATGGTTCCAGATCGCTTGGTTGTGTCTGCCAAATCCTGGCTTTCCAACCCCCATATCGATCCGAAAAAACCGTTGCTCCCGTGGGGATCCGAATCATCAAACCGCTTGGTATCCCCCTTTGAAACCTCACGGAACATTCTACAAGCCATCACCCAAGGATTCGTCCATGCCCAATCTTTGCAAGGAGAGGTCTACGATCTTGCCGACGGACAGGTGGTTCTGACCGTTCCCGCTTCGTTTGACGAGGTGGCACGCAATCTGACCGCACAGGCGGCATCGGAGGCCGGTCTGGGCCAAGTGGTGTTGCTGGAGGAACCCCAGGCCGCCTTTTATGCCTGGATGGATCAGGCGGGCGGTAGCTGGCGGCACCAGGTGCGACCGGGTGACTGTATCCTAGTTGCCGACATCGGGGGGGGAACCGCCGACTTCAGCATGATTGCTGTCGCCCAACACCAGGGCGACCTGGAACTGGAGCGCATTAGTGTGGGGGAGCATCTCCTCCTGGGTGGTGACAACATGGATCTGGCTTTGGCCTATGCCTTGGCGGCCAAACTGGAAGAAAGCGGGAAAAGTCTGGATGAATGGCAATTTCGTGCGTTGGTCCATGCCGCCAGCCGTGCCAAAGTGCGCCTGTTTGAAGAGGCCAGTTTGGATGAGATTTCTTTGGCCATCCCTTCCCGTGGGACGAGTTTGTTTGCCAAGACTCTGACGGTCAAACTGGATCGGGATATTTTGACCAGCGTTATTCTGGAAGGTTTTTTTCCCATGGTGGCGGTATCGGATTTGCCCCAGGAAAACAGCCGTACTGGGCTTCAGGAATTTGGACTCCCTTATGCTGCCGATCCTGTCGTCAGCAAACAACTGGCCCGTTTTCTGACTCGGAGCCTCACCAACGTCCGCGCCAACCCGGCACTTCAGCATTGGCTTCCCGCAACCTCTTCGGAAACGACTATTTTATCCCCAACTGCGGTGTTGTTTAACGGTGGGGTGTTCAAAGCCGAACCGTTGCGGCAAAGAGTTTTAGATCTTCTTTCTTCCTGGCGTGGGGAACCGATCCGATTGTTGGAAGGGTTTCAACCCGACTTGGCGGTTGCCAAGGGGGCAGCCGTCTATGGGCTTTATCGTCAGACGGGAAAAGGGATGCGGATTAAGGCGGGGACAGCTCGTTCTTATTACATTGGCTTGGAATCTTCCATGCCTGCCATTCCTGGATTTAAACCACCCGTCAAGGCCCTTTGCGTTGTCCCCCAGGGGATGGAGGAAGGGAGTGAACACTTGGTGCAAGAAAAAGAATTTGGGTTACTGACTGGAAAGACCGCCCATTTCCGTTTTTTTTCCTCCGATGTGCGCAGTGGAGATGCTGCGGGGATTATTCTTGCCAATGCCCTGCGGGATTTGGACGAAACCCATTCTTTGGAAATCGATCTACCGAAACTTCCCGATTTTCCATTGGGGCAGGTTGTCCCGGTGCGCATCCATGCGATGATTACCGAGTTGGGCATCCTTGAGCTTTGGATGAAACATACCAATTCTGATCAAAAGTGGAAAATTGAATTTCAGGTACGTACCGAATGACACGGAACCATGGTTGGCACTCCCCTAAAAAAATTATTAAAAGAAAAAAGGGGTCTGGGGGATTGCCCCCAGGGTTTTGACTTTGCTTTTCACGCGCCCCTTATCCCGAAGCATTTTTTTCGCGCTTTTGGTTTTCGCGAAAAAAATGCGCAGGGCGCGCGCCTTGGTTTGCCCTTTTTCGCGGTTTTTGCGAAAAAGGGCAAACACAATGCAATGTTGAAGGTGTTAAAACATGGCATTATGCGTGGTATTTTTCGCAGAAGGCGCGAAAAATACCACGCTAAGGCGTGCGCCTGCGCATTTTTCCCTCAAAAAGAAA